>JAGHSR010000165.1 GCA_018065765.1 Candidatus Colicola coprequi | reverse complement strand
TCAATAACCAGTTTGCCACCGTTCTCGACGATGATGTCTCCGTAGGTTTCTCGGCCGGCAGAAGAGCCTTCGATGGTGAGTGTAGCTCCGTTTTTGATGGTAACGGATGCTCCCGATTCGATGGTGAAGATATTGACCTTGTGGTCGCTCTGGATGGTCAAGTCTCCCTTGACAGAGGCATCAGGTGTTTCATCTGTAGGCACGCCGGCTTTCCAGTTGGCAGGGTTATTCCAATCGTCATCACCTCCTTCGCCGGTAAAAACATTGGGCTGTATGATGATGGTTTTGGATACATCGGTAGCGGGGAGGTAAGTCAGATTTCCCGGTTGACCGACGGTTATTTTGGGCGTACCTGTTTTTAGTGTGGTAAGTTCCGAGCCATCGATAGAAGCAAGTGTTTCGTCATCTACCGTAAAGACAACTTGTAAGCCGGTAGTTGCATCGTTAGCGGTTGCTTTGGAACAAGCAGAAGCCAATGAAATGATTTCGCCGCAATAGTAGTCTTTGTCCTCAATATCCCAAGATATGTATTGTTGCTGATTATCCAAAACGATGTTGATATTGAAGATGTTTTCTCCATACGTAACAGCGTTGGTAGGTATGAATGTTACGCTATAGGCATGTTCTCCCAATTTTAATGTGGTCGTCGGATCTGTCCAAACGAATATGCCCGGTTGCGAAGCCTCGCCGCCTTGCAATGTCAAGTCAGCAAGCGTAGTGGGACGAATGGACGTTGTGGCAACAGGAGATGTCGTGATGTCGGGTATTTCCCTTGTAATGGTAAAGGTCTTGCTGACCGGTACAGCCGGACTAATCAAATCACTACCTTCTTGCGATACGGTAACTGAAATCTTTCCTGCGGTATAGATGGTCAGTTGACCAGTAGATGCGTCTATCGTTGCGATAGACTGCTGTTCTTCGGGAATGGAATAAGTGACACTCAGTCCCATCGTAGATGCCGAAGTGGTTGCATCAAATTGGACATTGTCCGTAGTCAACAGGTCTGTCGTAGCGGGATTCCATGTGATGGTTTGTGATGTTTTGGTTACATTGGCTTTGAGGGCGATGGTTTTGTTATATTCGGAATTTTTGATAGTGAGAGTGCAGGTTTCATTTTCACGAATAGCAACTGCATTGTAGGTCACGGTAACTGTAGCCGTTCCAAACTCGCCACAGTCTTCTCCGATAAACTCTTTATCAATAGAGAATTGTGTATTCTCTTGATCAAGCGCCAGTTCCAAACTATTGTTGAGGTTAGAATAATGAATCGTGAATTGCCGTTGTTGCTTTGTTGCGACAGACACATCGCCGAAATCTATTGACTCGGTGGATAACTCGGCATACTTGGCTTGTGTCACTTCGATATTTTTCACGTAGTGAGTACCTGTGCATCCTGTAGGTGCACCCACTCGAACTTTGGTCGATTTACGCTGAATGGAGATATTGGATTTCGTCGCGTAACTGGTAGTAACATCATACGACTGGATTTCATGCCAATCGCCATCGTAGTACTCATCCACGCGTATTTTACCAGAAGTGAATAACCCACCATCCTCTTTTATCTCACAAGACAATAAGCCCGGCTCTCCATTAGCTGGATTCCACGAAAGTTCAGTCCACACACCAGAGAAAGATGTTATTCCAGTTTTTAGGGTATGTTCGGAATAGTCGTCTGCCAATAGTACTTTGCCACACGCAGCGGATGGGTCACGTACAACAAGATGTTTGGTCATAGCGGCAGGATAATATGTCTCATCGCCGGCTTGGGATGCCGTCACGTATAGTCCATCCCCTATGCCAGTTATGGTCAGTTGGTTGCCGGAGAGAGATGCGTATGTTCCTTCGCCGGATAGCGAATAGGTGATGGGGAGTTCAGCATCCGAAGTAGCAGTAAGGGAAATTGTTTCTGTTTCGGTGAACTTGCGAGAAAGTTTATCTGTCCATGTGATGATTTGTCTCTGGAGATTAGTGATTTCAATAGTACATGTTATCTCTGCATAGTTCCATGTCTCGTCTTCCTCAACGTAGGCTTTCAGGGTGATGCCCCCCTCTTGTGTCGGGTTGATGGCTGTGATAGAGTGATTGGTATTGTCCACCGTAAGGAAATAGTCATCGCTACATTCGTATTTGACCACAGCGGCACCGGCGGTAGCGGGGTTATTTACAACTTCATTGACTTGCAGGGGTGAAAGATTTTCTTTCCATGTAATAACCGGATCTTGTTTTTTAGATGTGCCCTTCAGCGTGATGGTAGTACTTTCAGTACCATTGGATACAACCAAATTGGCGGTATGCGTTCCGGCTGCTGTGTGTTTGTATTTCACCTCGATGGGTACATTTTCTGCATATTTATCCAATGAAGATGCAACGGACGTAGTGACTGCCTCAAACTGGTCAGCATCTGTACCGGTAATTGATACGGTCAGCGGTCTCACGTTGTACCAGTCAATGTATGCCGTTTCTTGTTTTACGTCGGCTGTTTTGACGCATTCGCCGAAGTCGATGGTCGTGGCTGAATGGGCTTTCACTTCACGACGTTCGGTGATGGTAATATTGCTGAAAGTGCCAGTTCTAGAAGAAATCATTCCTGAACCACCCTCAAACTCCAATTTGATGGCACAAGCAGATGGGTCTATGGATTCGGTAACAGATTTTGCATTAGTATGATTATCACCCACTTGAGTCCATTTCCCTGACGCAGATGTTGACCAATATACACGATAATATTTTTCTGCGGTAGCAGTCGAAGACGTGCTGAACGAGACTTGGCTGG
Source organism: Candidatus Colicola coprequi (assembly GCA_018065765.1). GTDB lineage: Bacteria > Bacteroidota > Bacteroidia > Bacteroidales > Paludibacteraceae > Colicola > Colicola coprequi. The sequence goes on along the minus strand of JAGHSR010000165.1, from coordinate 1,721 downwards.
GGACACCTGTGAAAGAAATAGTTTGAGAGTTGCCTTTTTTTAAGTCAATCTGACCAGCATTGTATGTAACATGATTATTTGCCTTGGTGACAGTTACGTTACGTGTCTCATTTATGCCGTTGTAGATATCCGTTGCGTCTTGGTTGATGGTAAAAGTGGCGGTGCCATTGACATTATATATATATATGTTACCATCAATGTAATCTGCTATATTTTTGTTATTGGAGACACAGGTAATGGGGTTCGGGTTATTCGAAGTGAATGGATTTTTTATCTCTTGATTCCAGTTATATGAACCACCCACATTCCACACAAAACCATTGTCTTTTTTGTTGACGGTGACGACGACCGACTTGGATGCAGCGGTGTATTTGTATGTTTCTGCTTGGGAGAAGGTGATGGTGGTTGTGCCTGCTTGGTGTGCCGTGAGGGTGTTGGAAGCAAGGTCGAATGTTGCAATTTCCTCGTGGATGTTGTTGAACGAGAGTTTGGCATCACTATTCTTGCCAGAATACACCGGCGTCCACGTTTCCCCAATCTTCATCGTGTGCGTGTCATCCACAGCGAGGGTGTTGGCGATTTTAGAAACGGTAATGGTGTACGTATCTGAAGTGCCGGCTTGGATGGTAGATGTGGCCTCTTGTGTGAAATAAATCGTCGTCGTTCCTTCTTGATGAGCAATAAGTTTATTATTGGCAGCATCATAGGTTACGACATCTGGGTCCGATATATGAGCCACAGGATTATCTGCGTGAGTGAAAGTGAAAGCATTCGGAAGTTCTTCATCTACTTTCATCGAACGATCTTCACCACTCATCTCAAAATCATACTTGGAGACCCATTGAGCCGTGAAAGCAATATCTTCAGCGGGCATAGTGGCAGGAACAGAAGGACTCCAACCATTAAACTGCGCACCAGCTTTACTTGGAACAGGAGCGGAGAGTGTTGCTCCATATTTCACTTGACCGGCAGGAGTTCCGGCTGTGGTAATTGTTCCTCCATCTAAATTCCAAGTTAAGTTATAAGAATTACGGGGGTAGTAATATTCAACTACTCTCGAGCCATCTCCATCAATATTAACCTCTTGTCCTGCAGGTGCAGTAAAACCGGTGTAAGATTTGCGAGCAGGAGTCACTTTTGTATCCGTTGTTCCTGTTAGATTGTCGGTATCTGCTAAATCATAACCCGTTCCTGCTACATTTTGCTTATAGTGTTTAACGGCATATGCAGTATTGCTATTGGGAGTAAAGACAGCATACCGAGTTAAGTTTGTTGGGGAACTTTCATTTTTAGAAGTTGCTTTTAATGTACAAGAATAAGAACAATTATTACTGGTAGATGATGAGTAGTTTGTCCCTGTACCTGATGCATTATCAAACCAGCCTTTAAAACTATAGCCATCTTTAGGCTTTGCGTAGAACTGAGCGGTAAAATCTGCAGAACTAGACCAATTATACTTATTGTTACTGGATTCGTCATGTACATCATTAGAAAATTTGCCATCAAATTTGCTTCCTTTCAGAGTAACCCATATATATCCTTTTTGCGAAGGACTTGAATATGCATCTACATGACCATACCATGTCGCTCCCCACGCATCATTCACCCCAAACGTGGCAAGGGATAAGCAAAGGATAAGACGGCCTACCCCAAGCCCTTCCCTAGAAGGAAGGGATGTGATGTTATTTACTAATGTTGTAAATGATTTGATTAAATTAAAA
>JAGHSR010000036.1 GCA_018065765.1 Candidatus Colicola coprequi | reverse complement strand
GGACGGCGCGGTGGGTGGTAAATATCTAAAAAGATGGGGGTTGCGTAGTATGCGGCACTGGGAGCCGCGTAAGGTGCTAATGTTATCGCCCCAAAGAGGGCGAAATGGGGAATGGAGAATGCGAAGTGCAAAATGCAAAATGCAAAATGCAAAATGCTGAATGCAAAATGCTGAATGCAAAATGCAAAAGACCCTATCCCCTACCCTTTCCCTCATAGGGCAAGGGGGCTAGTCCCTATAGGGGCTATAGGTCGCTGCGCTGCTATAGGAAATATAGGCCGCTACCGCTATCCACCCAAACTACCCTAAACCCATTCTCCATTCTCATTTCTCAATTCTCCATTTTTTTCACTGTGCCTGTTTCGGCGTATTCGACGAGGTTGGCGAAGAGTTGTTGGAATCGCCATTCGGCGACGGTTTTCCATTTTTTTTCGGTGATGAAGATTGCCAAGAACTTGCCAAAAGTGATATTGAACTCGCAGCGCAACTGTGTTTGGTTGGGAGCAATCGAGTCCATCACAAAACGGAAATTGGCATCCTCTAACATCGACCCCGAATAAGTGGCGGTCATGTACGTTCCGTGGTTGATGGTTCCGAGGTGTCGGTTGGGGAACATCCTGCTTCCGAGCACATAGATATCCAGTGCCTGGTCCGCTGTTCGCGTAGCAGGGTTGTAGGTACTGATCCCATAGCGTATGGAGATAGCGTCCTTGCCGTTGTCTGCGGTATTGCCGTCACCTTTGATATTGAGATACGCCCAGTCAAACAGGGACTTGGAGTCCGCTTGGAACTCGTAGAAGAAACGGTCGATGACTTGTTGGAATCGCTCCACAGAGCAGTAACAGACGGTATCGACGACCACATGGCGGTCTCGTGCCGAGTAGATACATTGTGCGAAGAGCAGGGCGCAGAAGATGAGGAGAGGCTTCATGGGAATGGAGAATGGAGAATTGAGAATGGAGAATGCAAAATGGTGAATGGAGAATGCAAAATGGTGAATGGTGAATGGAGATTAGAGTTCGAAGCGGACGGTTAGTTTGACGCCATTGCGTCCCCATTTGCCGATTTGGCGGCGGTGGATGCCATCTGGCAAAAGGTAATCATTGTAGGTGACACGGCGGATATAATCCACCCGGATGAACTTGAATATATTTTCTATTCCGGCGTTAATTTCGATATAGGGCAGCTTGCCGAATGGTGAACTGTTGTCAGGAAAACGATACAAGCCTTCGGTGGCATTTTGAGTTAAGAAGGGGTTGTTCTTGTCGGTCAGTCCTCCATACAGTGCCGAGACACCCAACACACCCCGCAGTTTGAGTCGGTTGAGTCCGGGAATACGGTTGATAATCCACCCTTTGAGATAATAGGTAGCAATCAACGAGATGTACTCGTCCATGAGGAACTCCATCGGTTGCATTTGGTTGAAGGCGCGTTGTGCGAGTAGGATAGAAGTAGATGTTTGTGGTGTATAGAGTTCCGTAAAGGGTACTTGATTCCAGACCATCCCCATTTTGAGTCTGAGATCCACATGTCCGAAAGCGGAAAGCCAACATCGTTTGTCGAATTGTATGTCTGTTTTGTTGATAAAGAATCCTCTTCCTCCGGAGTTACGGTCGTCCAAGAAACCGAGTGTATGTTGTACGGTGAGTATAGGGTCGTCCTTATCCACAGCAAAACCACTGGGCATAACTACACGGTCGATAACCACGGATTTGCCGGGTGAGTAGGTAAAGGCGAAGGTAGTTAGGTAGGTATTGTAGTTGTTGACCCGTGTGACATCGCCGATGGTGCTATCGGGTGTGAAGTTGTTGATACGTTCATACCTCATGGCTCCCGCAGCTTCGTAATTGGCAAAGTCAAAGAGTGTGCGCAGGCTCAGTCCGTTAGCCCATTCCTTCATATAGTCAAGTTGTGCATGAAAGACGTATTGGTCGTTTTTGAGTACAGGTTTGGAGGTAGGTATAGACATGATGATATTGTCGCGAGCGATGACGTCAATGACTTGTCCGGGTTCCTCCACGTCGTACTGCGCGGACAGCAACAGGTAGTGTCTATAGGGTTCGTAGGCGTAGCGTTTTTTAGGATTGAAGGAATAGAGGACTGTAGCGTTGTATTTGGGTCTAAGGTCGTTGGTTCCGAACGCCACATAGCCTCTGAAGAACAGTTGTTTATGCAGCAGGGCTGTAGAAGTGCCTCCCAATCGCAATCGCAGTCCCTCGAGTTTATTCCACGAGACGAAGTTGTAGATTGGTCCGAAGTCGAACTTGCTTTCGTCGATATGTTTGGCGTCGGTGGTAGGCACGTATTCGGTAGCGAAAGCATTGACCGCCATAGCCAGACTGGCGAACTTAGGGTTGTCCGTAAACTCCTGCACGAGGTCATAGACCGATGACTCGTACTGAGTAAGGGGTTCGGGGCGCAGTTGTTCCCAATAGGACGACTCCAGACGTTGTGCGGTAGAGTCATCGAGTGCCTCCGATGGTGTTAAGGAGGAGAATATATCCTTGTCGATAGGAAAGTCGAAGTCCCAACCGGTATAGATTTTGGTTTGTCTTGCCAGCAGTCCGCGTTTGCGGTTGTAGAGATAGAACCGCGACACGATAGACGTTCGTTCGGGCGCCCACAATCCACTTGGCAACTGGTGGTACGAGTGTTCGACGGTATAATTGCTCACGCAGTTGATGTTGATGTTCTGCGGCAGGTTGAGTGTATATTTTTTGATTTTGTAGGTTGCGGAGTCGTTGAGTATATACATATGTCCCGTAAAGCCAAAGCTCTCCGAGTTAGCCGGTACGAAAGCCAGGTCAATGCACTCGTATCCATCGACGAGGAGGGTATCCATGATGTAATACTGGTAGAATGTTTCCGCCAGCGGAGCGCTGATAGGACTGACAAAGCGATTGAGCAGCAGTTTCATATTGTCGTCCGTTATCTCCGGGTCCTTGAAGATAGCGTTGATGTTCTCCTGCAGTTGGTCGGTACCGAAGATGTCTTCCAGTCCGAAGACTCGTTTGGTTTGTACGATTTTTTTCTCGCGGTAGGGTTTGCGTTGGTAATACTCGTTGATGAGGTGTTCGCGAATGCTGACCGTCATGGAGGGATAGGTTCCGGTGGTGTCGATGTACTTTTGTGTAAAGGCGAATGTTTTCCAAAAAGGTTTGTTATAATCGGGATGGAAATTGTCCAAGGCGAGTGACATACGGCTATAGGTGTTCGCCGTATAATGGTGTTCAGTTCTTACCGAGAAGGAGTCTCGGTATGCGATGACATTTTTCAGCAGTTCGACAGCGGGATTCCCTGTGCGGTGATAGCGTGTTTTTTCCTTTTTAGGTTTGACTATCACGTCCTCAAGTCCATAGACATCCGGAGTCAGTTTCACTTTCAGTCCCTGCCTGCTCTGTCCCGCTTTGAGTGTCAGTGTGTAGGGTTTGTATCCCATCATCAGGAAGTTGAGTTGCGTGTATCCAGCCGTATTGGCGATGGAGAAATTGCCGTCCATATCGGAGGTTGTCCCCACCGAAGAGGAGACCATTGTTTTGCCGTCCGCAGCTCGTTTGAGAAAAACGATTTGCACAAACGGCAGCAATTCACCAGTCTGTTCATCCACCACGACTCCCGTAGCCTCCGTACGCTGTTGTGCATCGGCAAGATTGGGGCACAGTAGTGTCCAAGTCAGCAGCAGAACCAATATAGCGGCAAGGCGTTTCATTACTTCGGCATCTCGGTCAGATTGAGATTGGCATCCAAACCGTAGATGATGGGGTGGCTAATCAGTGTAGGACGCACCAGGCTCTCAGTCGTGTCGAGTCCCTGATAAGGGATATGTCCTAAATCCAAGAGCGAATGAAAAATCGTCATGGTTGTAAAAGCCTTGTTACGGTTCGCTTGTAGCGCAGGTTTCACGTTCGGGTAGCGCTCTTGGTATTCATCAGACATCCACATGAATAGCGGGACGTGTGTCTCGTACTCACTGGCTTGGTAGGTGCCGTGCAGTATCATATTTCGTTGGTCATCCAGCAGGTTCTCCCCATGGTCTCCCACATAGAGAACCACAGCGCTGCGGTCAAGACGTTCCACCGAACGGATGATGGTATCTAAGATGTAATCGGTGTATGCGATGGCATTGTCGTAGGAGTTGACGAGTTGCTGCTTGATCTGCTCCAACGTCGAGCGCGGGGAGAAGAAGTTGGGTTTCTCTATTTCTGTCAGGTCTGGGCTGAATATCCTGAACTCCTTCGGGTAGCGCACTGAATACTTGAAATGGCACCCCAGCGTATGCAAGACGATGAGTTGTTTGCCCGGCTGCTGCAACTTGGCTTGGAAGGGTTCGATGAGCAGCGAATCCTTCAGTCGAGGCAGATTGGGTGTATAGAAGCGGTAGTCGCACTGGTTGGAGATTCGCAGCAAGAAGCCGTTATCAAAACTCTGGTCAGCAATCCACGATGTGTGATAGCCCGCCTCCTGGAAGGCTTCCACGATGGATTTCTCACTGGCAAAGCGGTTCGGTTGCTCCGGCGTGGCGGGAGTTAAGATGAAGGGCACGCAGATGGTAGTCAGATTGGCGATGGTATAGCAACTGTCGAAACTGACGATCTGCTGTTCTCTGGCGCACAAGCGAGGGGATGTCTGACGTTCGTAGCCATTGATTTGCCAGTGGTCATACCGCGATGTTTCGCCGATAACGAGCACCACTATATCGTCCCCCTCCGGCGTGGACGGGATACCGAAAGTAAACCGTTCCTGCGCATCCCGTTGGCTATTGATTTCGTCAATGACGCTGTACAAACGATGGATGATGAGGTAGTTGTTAATCGGTGTGAATTTCTTGACACCCTCCACACATTCGGTTCGTGCAAAGCGTTTGCCCAGTTGTGTTTTGGGTGCGTAATGACACGCGGATAGCACGATTGCCAGCGCGAACAGCGCCGCGATGCCCGTCGCTGCCAATGCACGATGGCGGGGGGTAGCGATTCGGTATTCGTTGGGGACGTAGCGTTTGACTAAGATGAGGTAAACAATCCACAGGGCAATCAGAAGGAGCAGCACGAACCAGTACATTGTGAATAGTTCCCAGAACTCACTGCGCTCCGACGTGATGATGGTCCAAAAAAAGAGCAGGGACATTGTCGCATGATTGATGAGCAGATGCGCTACCTCGAAGGTGCCTTGCAGCAAAAAGAGTGCTGCCACGTAGAAAAACGCCCGCTGCTTGAGCAGGACATAAAAAAAGGCATAAAATCCTAAGCCTGACAACAAATATACCAACCTCATCGACCACGACGTGAGATCTACCGCCATGAACGTTCCCAAAAGCGTTGGGAACAAGATGAGAAGAAACAATCCGGCTCGGATTAAATGTAGCTTATAGGATGATTGGTGCATAGTCGTCAAGGTACGTTCTACAAAATTGCAGAACTCACGTAAAAAGCGCGCAAAGGTACGACATTTTTTTAGATTATGCAAGCAAAAACCTTAAAAAAACAGCGCAACTGCTTAAAATTTAATAATTTTAACACAGTTGCGTTGAGTGTTTATTTTTGGGGTGTGTTTTAATCCCCCTTTATTGTAAGTCGTAGCCGTAGTGTCGCAGTCGCGATTGGCTGCTTCGCCAGTCCTTGTCCACCTTGACAAACAGTTGCAAGAAGACTTGTTTGCCGAAGAAAGCCTCTATATCCTTACGTGCCTGCGTTCCTACCCTTTTGAGAGCCGAACCGGCACGACCGATGATAATACCCTTTTGCGACTCACGCTCCACGTAGATAATCGCCGAGATACGGATGATATTCTCTTCCTCGTGGAACGATTCCACCTCGACCTCGACCGAATAAGGAATCTCCTTATCGTAGTTGAGCAGGATTTTCTCGCGGATGATTTCGTCCACGAAGAACCGCGAAGGTTTATCGGTCAGTTGGTCCTTATCGAAGAAAGGCGGGCACTCGGGCAGCGCCTGTTTGATAGCGGTGACGAGTTGGTCAATGCCAAATTTCTCCTGTGCGGAGATAGGTAACACTTCCGCCTCCGGCAGTTGTTTGTGCCAGAAATCGACCAATTGCTCTAAGGTCTGCTGGGTAGTCAGGTCTATCTTGTTGATGATGAGCAGCACTTTAGTCCCTGCCGCCGCCATGCGCTTGACTTTGTCAAGGAACTCGATGTTCCTGTCGGCCGAATCCTGCACATCGGTTACGTAGAGCAGCACATCGGCATCCACAAGCGCAGAACGCGAGAACTCCAACATCTGCTCTTGCAAGCGATAGGAAGGTTTGAGCACGCCGGGTGTATCCGAATAGACAATCTGGAAATCGTCCCCGTTGACAATGCCCAAGATACGATGGCGGGTGGTTTGCGCCTTCGACGTGATAATCGACAGGCGCTCACCTACCAGCGCATTCATGAGGGTAGATTTACCCACGTTGGGGTTACCTACAATATTGACAAATCCACTACGATGCATAGTTTGAAAAAAACTAGAAAACTAGGAAACTAGATAACTAGAAAACTAGGGAACTAGAAAACTAGGGAACTAGAAATCCAAGTCCAGCGGAGCAAAGAGTTTCGACTTGCTTATCTTCTGAATCTTGCCGTATTTAGCTTGCAGGCGTTTTTGGTCAATGAGTTTGGGGTCACCCATGATGATGATACTAATCGGCTGTCCCTTCACATGGCTATGGTAGAAGTCCATGATTTGTTCAAAGGTCAGATTCTTGATTTGCTCCACTTGTTTGCGTGCGGGGTCATCGGTATAGCCCATTTCGCGCCAATAATCGTAGGTTTGAGCCTTGCCGCGGAACGACGGTTTGGAGATTTGTGCATTTTGCAGCAGCGAAGCCTTGATAGCGTCGATGCGCTCCGGATACTGCGGCATGCTGTCGAGCAGACCGATGAATGTTTCTACGGCGTCAGCCACCTTGTCAGACTGTGTTCCGATATATCCTGAGAAGCAAGAGTTGCGACCCGGACGAGAACCCATCACCATATTACCATAAGCGGTGTAAGCCATCGAACGTTTGGTACGGATTTCGTCCATCACGATTCCGGTAAATCCGGCGGAGAAGTACTGGTCGAACGCTTCGTACAACACAGCCTCATCGGTAGAGTAAGGTGTCCCCTCAAAATAGAAGTACACCTTAGCCTGCTGCACGTTGGTGTTCGGCAGGAAGAAAATAGATGTCTTGTCGTATTTCTTGCGGTCACGGAACTCGGGCGATGTAGAAGCCTGCATACCCTCTTGCAAAGGCAATGTTCCTGCCAAGGTGTTTTTCACTTCCTCCATAGGTTTTTGGCCGCAGTAGTAGATATTCAGCGCATACTTAGTAGCGTCCAAGAATGCCACTTTGAGTTGCAACTCGTCCATGTGATATATGTCCATGAAAGGCACCATATCTATATAATCAGACTTATCGCCGTAGAGCACATACTCGCGGAGGGCATTTGCCTGAATACCATCACGTTTAGACATGCTGAAACGAGACGATAAGACAGATCCCTTGACAGCGTCAAACTGCTTGGTATCGAACTTAGGCATCAACATTTGTGTTTGCACCAAACGACAGATCTCTGCCAAGTTCTCCTCCTCGCCGACGATCTGGACGGTCATATAACTATCGCTGATGCCGTAGGAGCAACGTCCTCCCAGTTCAGCCAAACGACGGCGGAACTGTTGGTTGTCGGTTTGTGGCATCACGCCGGCACGGTTCATGAGGGAAATGACGTATTCGAGCATGGGCTTTTTGGTTATGCCGATACCGTAACGAAGGGTAAGATTGAAGATGTTGTTCTTCGGATTTTGGCTATAGTGAAGTGTCACTTCATCGTCCATCTTAACCACCTTAACATCGTTAAGATCGAGATACGTCTGCTTCACTTCTCCCTCAGGCAGAGCCTTAAACTGCTTAACATACTCTGTTTCCACGCCATGCGGCAGGTCAAGAGGTTTGATTTTGGGTTTAGCAAGTTTGTTTTTCTTGGGGTCACCTTCCTCAAATCCTACAGTCATTGGGGTGGTGTCGAAATACTTTTTGGCAATGCGCTGGATATCCTCTTTGGTCAGCGCTTGTATGCGTTCGTTCTCCGTGAAGATATCCTCAATAGGCATACCGTAGATAAAGCATTGCACCAGATTACCCATCTTACCTTCCCCTTCCTCAAAAGCGGTGATGAACTGCTGTGCGTAGTCCTTCTTGACCGATGCAATCAGCCAATCCGGGATATTGCCGGATTTGAGTTTCTCCACTTCTCGCATGACAATTTTCTTGGTAGCGGCATTGCTCTCATACTGCTGTTGGTTGACATCGTAATAAGGGATTGCCGAAATCAGGATACGTCCCATGTCTCGGCGGGCATCCATGCTCACGCCGGCACTACTAACTTCACCATCAAGGGTAATCTTATCCAACAAGCCCGTACCCATTCCGTTGTTGAGCAAACTGCAGACAAACTGCAGAGCCAAAGCGTCGTCATCGGTAACCTTGATACCATCGTAAGCCCAAATCACCTGTGGATAGTAGCCCAAACGATAGGAGTACTCCTTGCCTGCGTCAAACTTAGCGTCAGGATACGTAGCGCGTGCGGGCAACTCCTTAGCCACAAGACGGCCGAACGTTTGCTCGATCATCGGTTTGGTGGATTCCGTATCGAAATCACCCACCAGAATGAGTGCCATGTTGTTGGGCACGTACCAGGTGTTGTAGAACTCAATCAGTTTGCTCAGACGAGGGTTCTTCAGGTGCTCCGGCAAGCCGATGACATTTCGTTCATAGGGGTGTCCGGCATAGAGTTTGCTCATGAGGGTATTGCGAACGGCTGTAGAAGGATTGTCCTCGTACATATTGTACTCCTCAAACACGTTCTCCAACTCGGCTTGGAAGGTACGGAACACCGGATTGATGAGACGGTCGGAGAAAATGGTGAGCCACTTGTACATTTGATTGCCCGGGAAGGAATTGTGATAGCAGGTCATGTCGTAGCTGGTGAAAGCGTTGACACCCGTAGCACCGATTCCGTCCATGAGAATGAAGAAATCTTCGGTAGTGGCATACTTAACCTCCTCGATGCTGGCTTCGTTGATTTTCTGAATCAATTCGGCACGTTTAGCCTCATCGGTGGTCTCAGCATACTCGTCATAGAGACGAATCACCTCCTCGTAATAGGGTTTTTCCTTCTCCCAATCAATAGCACCGATGCGCTGCGTTCCCTTGAACATCATGTGTTCCAAGTAGTGAGCCAAACCGGTGTACTCTTTGGGTTCATCGATCGCACCCGCACGAACAGCCACGTAACCCGTGACATCGTGCTGGTCATGATCTTCCCATAGCAGGACGGTCAAACCGTTGGCGAGTTTATACTCCGTAAGTCCCTTACGGTCTTGTGCGGTGAGCCCCATCGCGAGAATCACGCATAGTAACGATAAAAATAGTTTTTTCATTTGTTTTCTGTTTTGTGTTGTTATTGTGGGTCTTTAAGTCTTGTATATGGTTAGACGATGAAATCGTGCATTTACTACAGTCGAAGAGCAAAATTACCACTCTAGCAGCACCTTACCGCACTGACCGCTGACCATGACGTCAAAGCCTTTTTGGAAGTCGTCGAACGAGAAACGGTGGGTGATAACGGGACTCAGATCCAAGCCACCCAACAACATCTGCTCCATCTGATACCAAGTTTCCCACATGCGACGACCGGTGATACCCTTGAGCGTCAGAGCATTGAAGATGATATCTGACCAGTTGACTTGTGTGTTCGATGGCAAGATGCCCAATTGAGCGATATTAGAGCCCTTGTACATGTGGCGAATCATATCGTTGAAAGCAGCGGGTGCACCGGACATCTCCAGTCCTACATCAAAGCCATGAATACCCAATTGCTCCATTGCACCCTCCAACGTTTCGCCTTTGGCGCCGTTGACGGTGAGGGTGGCACCCATCTTCTTGGCAATATCCAGACGAAGTTGGTTCACATCGGTCACAACAATGTGTTTAGCACCTGCAAAACGGCAAATACCTGCAGCCATAGTACCGATAAGACCTGCACCCGTGATGAGCACATCTTCACCCAGAACTGGGAATGCCAATGCGGTGTGCGTAGCGTTTCCAAACGGATCCATGATGGCAGCAAAATCATCGGGAATCTCGTCACGCAGTTTCACCACGTTACTCTCGGGGATGGTGACGTATTCGGCAAAACAGCCATCCTTACCCATGATACCTACCGACAATGTATTTTCGCACACATGTCCCATTCCACGACGGCAGTTACGGCAATGTCCACAAACAATATGTCCCTCAGCGGTGACACGTTCGCCAACGTGAAAACGAGTGACGCCGGGTCCTACCTCAGCCACTTCGCCCACAAACTCATGCCCCATGGTGTAAGGTGGAGTGCAATGAGATTGAGACCAATCATCCCACTTGTACATGTGCAAATCGGTTCCGCAAATAGCGGCTTTCTTAACCTTGATGAGTACATCATTCACTCCTACTTCGGGCATTGGAACATCTTCCATCCAAATACCCGGTTTTGCATAACGTTTAACTAATGCTTTCATTGTATTGATATTTTTTATTTGGTTGATAGAGGCTATAGAAGCTATAGGAGCTATAGGAGCTATAGAAGCTATAGATTTTTTTGGCTACATTGTTTGTTCCACTCCTCAGCCGTCAGGCAAAGTTCGTCGTACCACTCCTGTCCAAATCGGCGAACAAGGGGCTCTCGCAGAAACTGATAAATCGGCACTCCTAATTTCTTACCTAAAACGCGCGCGCAATGGCAGATATCCCACCGATGATACTCCACTCCCACCTTGTCGCCCACATGAGTCAGCCGTATTGGATAGAGGTGGCAGGAAATGGGTTTCTTGAAGTCTATCTTACCTGCATTGTATGCTTTCTCTATCAGGCAATAACACCATCCGTTGTGGTCGGTTCGTGCGAAAACGCAATCCTTGTCATTGACAATCGAGGTGACACGTTCGCCGCTTGGATCCAAATAAGACACCCCCTGCTGCTCCACCACTTGTCTTGCTTCTTTGGTCATTTCCGGCAACAACGTGGGCAAGATTTCCTCCACCTTCCGGCACTCCTCCTCCGAGATAGGAGCCCCGGCATCGCCTTCTACACAGCAGCACCCCCGACATGAATCAAGGTCGCAACAGAAAGTCTTCTCCAAGACATCCAATGACACCAGTGTATCGCGTATCAAAAACATAATTGCCGACAAAGGTACTCCATTTTGGTGAAATGAACAAATAAAATTTAGAAAAACTTGCACCATTCAACTTTTTTTTTAACTTTGCGCCAAATTTCATATTAGGACTTTTATGTCACAATCTTTAGGTCAATTATTCAAGCAGTCCACCGGTCTGAATGTAGGTGAACAAACTGCTCTGACAGCCTCGGGAAGCAACCGCAGATACTACCGCATCAGTAGCGAGGACAAGACCACTTCACTCATCGGAGTGCAGGGTACGTCGCGCGACGAGAACCACGCGTTTTTGTATATGGCAGAGCATTTCCGCAAAGCCAAACTCAATGTCCCCCACGTCATAGCCGTCAGCGATGACGAGATGAACTATGTTCAGGAGGATTTGGGGAACACACTCCTATTCGACTACATAGCCGAGGGACGAAAAACCGGTGTCTTTTGCGAGAAAGAAAAGCAGATGCTTCGCCAAACCATGCGGGCTCTGGCACGTTTTCAGATGAAAGGTGCCGAGGATATGGATTTCACCCAATGCTACCCCCAACCGGAGTTCAACCTGCGTTCTATTTTATGGGACCTGAACTATTTCAAATATTGCTTCCTGAAAGCCACCGGGCTGGATTTTCAGGAAGATAAATTGGAGAACGAGTTCGAACGTCTGGCATACATCCTGCTCCAAGCCAAACACACCGCTTTCATGTACCGCGACTTCCAAAGCCGCAATGTGATGGTGGTGGGTAACAAACCCTATTTCATTGATTTTCAAGGCGGGCGTAAGGGGCCTATTTACTACGATGTGGCATCGTTCCTATGGCAAGCCAAAGCCAATTTTCACAACGACTTGCGGTTTGAACTCATTGAGGAGTACCTGGACGAATTAAGTCAGTTCAAACAAATAGACAAGGAGGAGTTTTACGAAACGCTGAAGCACTTTGTCCTATTCAGAACCATGCAGGTATTGGGCGCATACGGCTTCCGCGGATACTTTGAGAAAAAACCTCACTTCCTGCAATCCATTCCGTTCGCCATCGAGAACCTGCGTCAGTTGCTCAAAGAAGCGTCTGAGGACTACCCCTATCTAATAGAGGTGCTACAAAAAATGACCGAGATGAAGCAGTTCAAGGAGGTCGGTGTACGCAAACCATTGGTAGTGCGCGTGTACAGTTTCTCCTACAAGAAAGGTATTCCCGCAGATGCTACCGGCAATGGAGGCGGATTTGTATTTGACTGTCGCGCCGTGAACAACCCCGGCAAATACGAGCGATACACTTTCTTTACCGGCATGGATGAACCGGTGATTAAGTTCATCGAGGACGATGGTGAAATGAAACCCTTCTTGGAATCCGCCTACACCCTTGTGGACGCCAGTGTCAAACGGTACATGGATCGCGGGTTCCAAAACCTGATGGTCAGTTTCGGTTGCACAGGCGGACAGCACCGCAGCGTCTATGCTGCTGAGAAAATGGCTGAACATATCAACCAAAAATATGGTGTGGAAGTTCAACTCATCCATCGCGAACAAAATATCGAACGCGAGTTACCTGCTAAATAGTTACACCCGTCCCGCAATATGAAAGCCATGATATTTGCTGCCGGTCTCGGCACACGACTCAAGCCCTTGACTGACTCCCTACCCAAAGCCCTCGTTCCGATAGGGGGAAAAACATTACTGCAATGGCAGATAGAGAAACTCAAGAGCGCCGGTATCACGGATATCATCATCAATGTACACCACTTTCCGGACCAAATAATAGATTTCGTGCACGCACACGATGCATTCGGATGCAACATAGCCATTTCCGATGAACGAGAAATGGTACTGGAAACCGGTGGCGGACTGAGAAAAGCCCTGCGGGACTATGCCGTCAACGAACCTATCTTGGCACTCAATGTAGATATTCTCTCCAATATCGACATACCGGCGATACTGGCAGCCTACCGCAAAAATGAATTGGGACTGTTAGTCGTCAGCCAACGCCAAACGCAACGTTATCTGAGTTTCGATACCGAACAACGCCTCACAGGTTGGACCAACATCAGCACAGGCGACGTGCGAGGCAAAGCCGATGGTCAACTGCTTGCCTTCTCGGGTATGTCACTTCTTTCCTCGCGCGTGCGCGCCTATATGGATAAGGTGGCTCAAGACAAGGGGGACAAGTTCTCGCTCATCGACCTCTATCTTGATATAGTCACTAATCAGCAACCGGCAGTCAATTGTCAGCAGCCGGAAGATACTACTCTCAGGGCGTTTATTCCCGACAACTACCGCATGATGGATGTGGGTAAGATAGACCAACTATCCACCGCCGAAACCTTCGCACAAAGTTTGTAAAGGGAACTCCTACAGCATTTTGCATTTTGCATCCTGCATTTTGCATTCCGCATTTTGCATTCTGCATTTTGCATTTTGCATTCCGCTAACTCTCACTCGAAATCGTGAACCTCACGACCTTCCACACAATACTGCGGAACGGTCATACAGAGGGCATGATGGATGCAGTGCACCTCAAAGGAGTTCATGATGTCCATGTTGATACCATCCGCCTCAAAATTGATGTGCTGATTGGTTTCAACGCGCATATCCTTACCCGCAAAAGGATGAATGAATGGCAGTTCTCCCAGTTTCCCATTAAACAGATTATGCACCGCTTGGCAGATTTGTTTGAAGTTAGGTTTTTCCACGAACAAGCCGTGGAACACACCATCACGAGGGTCTGCTTCGACATTCTGCTTCATGCCACCCCCGTTATAAGGTCCGTTGGCAATATTCATGTGAAAAAGTCCACTTTTGATAACGGTTTTGCCATCCGCTATCAGTTCCATACGAATGGGCTTGAATGTCCAAATGGAATACAACAGGGCAAACAGATAATTGACGTGGTGCGACCCAATGTAGGGTTTCAGCCGCTGCGCATGCAGACAAGTGTAGGAATCAATGCCAAAACCGACAGAGTTAATAAAATAGCGATGGTGCTCTACCCCATTTCGCCAATAGGTGAGACAGCCTACATCCATCGGCTGCGACTTGCCGTTGAAGAATAAATCCAATGAACGTTTGAAATCACGGGTCAAGCCCCAAAAGCGAGCCCAGTCGTTCCCCGTACCTCGCGGCATAAGTCCTAACTGTATTTTCTGCCTTTGCTCCGCAGTAATATTGGCGCGCATGATTCCGTTAATCACCTCGGACAAAGTGCCGTCTCCGCCGAGTACGAGGATCTGGTCATAGCCTTTCTCTACCAGTTCGCGCGCGAGTTCTAAGGCGTGATTGGCATATTTGGTAACGCGGTATGTGAAGGGTTGATGGCGTTTTTTTAATAATTTCCATAGGTAGAGGCGCTGTGCGCGCATGGCTTTCTTACCTGAACGTGGATTTATAATTATTCCTGACATATTGTGATGATTCGAGGGTTTGATGATGCAAGTATTCGATGATTCGAGGGGTCGAGGGTTCGATGGGTCGAGGGGTCGATGATTCGAGGGGGTGAATATTATAATGAGTGTACGGCCAAGAATCGAGCGCAAAAGTACAAAAAAAAAAGCACTCCACCAAATTTGGAGTGCTTTTTTTGCATTTTGCAGCAGTTTCTTATTTAAAATAAGTGTTAACAGCTTCGTTTTCTACGATTTCCTCTTGGAAAATATAAGCACCGGTCTTAGGTGATTTTACCATTTTGATAACTTTGCTGTGGGTACGACCCGCGTTACCAGTATGAAGGGTAGCGACCGCTTTCTTTGCCATAGTCTAATTCAATTTGTAAATCTGTAAATTCGTAAATTTGCAAACTTTGGTTAATTACTTAATCTCCTTGTGGAGGGTGTACTTTTTGAGGATTGGGTTGTACTTCATGAGTTCCAAACGGTCAGGAGTGTTCTTACGGTTCTTAGTCGTGATGTAACGGCTGGTACCTGGCATTCCGCTTGCCTTGTGTTCTGTGCATTCAAGGATAACTTGCACACGAGCTTCTTTCGTTTTCTTTGCCATAGTAGTTTCCTCCTTTTATTCGTATAAATACCCATTCTCGGCGGCCTGCTTCAGAGCAGCGTCCAAACCGATTTTGTTAATAGTACGCAGACCAGCGGCACTCACGTTTAAGCTGATCCAGCAATCCTGTTCTACCCAGTAGAACTTCTTGTGGAACAAGCTCACATCGAAGCTGCGCTTTGTGTGGCGCTTCGAGTGCGATACATTGCACCCCATCATGGCTTTCTTGCCGGTAATTTGACAAATCTTTGACATTTTCTTATAAATTTTATTCGTGGAGTATAGCGGACTCGAACCGCTCGCCTCAACACTGCCAGTGTTGCGCTCTAGCCAGATG
>JAGHSR010000069.1 GCA_018065765.1 Candidatus Colicola coprequi | reverse complement strand
CCCCAGGACCATATTCATAGAATTCGGTGGCTCCATCCACTATCATATTGCGAATTGTCTGTGTCCAGCGTACAGGCGCGGTAAGTTGGAGCAGTAGATTTTGGCGAATCTGCTCCGAATCCACCTGCGGGTACGCATTAACATTCTGATAAATGGGACAAATAGGAGTATGAAATTCCGTAGCAAGAATGGCATCTTTGAGTTCTTCTGCAGCAGGTTGCATGAGTGGCGAATGAAAAGCACCTCCAACTTGCAGGCGGATAGCACGTTTTGCACCGGCTTCTCTAAGTCGAACACAAGCCTCTTCGATGCCATCTATCGTGCCGGAAATCACAACTTGTCCCGGACAGTTGAAGTTTGCCGCCACCACTACTTTACCTGCCACTTGTTGGCATATTTCGTTCACTCGTTCATCTTCCATACCTAAGACGGCAGCCATCGTTGATTCCTGTTTCTCACACGCTTTTTGCATAGCTTGTGCGCGACGAGATACAAGCATTAGGGCATCTTCATAGCGAAGGGCTTCACATGCAACCAAAGCTGAGTATTCGCCCAAACTATGACCGGCCACCATATCCGGTGCACTCAAGGTCATAATACGGCTGGAAATGATGGACTGAAGGAACACAGCAGGTTGAGTAACACGTGTTTGCTTGAGATCTTCGCTATCGCCTTCGAACATAATGTCGGTGATACGGAAACCTAATATATCATTGGCTTGTTCAAATAAGTCTCTTGCCAAGGGATATGCTTCATACAAATCCTTCCCCATTCCTGGGAACTGGGCCCCTTGCCCGGGAAAAACGTATGCTTTCATAACTCTGATAATCTTACTCTAGTTTTTTATAATGGATTCGTTTGGGTTGCACAGCGTCTTCACCCAAGCGGATTTTTTTGTTTTGTTCATATTCGGAATAGGAACCTTCGAACCAATAGACGCGACTATCACCCTCGTAAGCAAGGATATGCGTGCATATACGGTCGAGGAACCAACGGTCGTGACTGATGACAACGGCACAACCGGCAAAGTTTTCCAAACCTTCTTCTAAAGCACGAAGCGTATTTACATCAATGTCGTTGGTCGGCTCATCCAATAGTAGTACATTGGCTTCAGATTTGAGAGTTAGTGCCAAATGGAGACGGTTGCGTTCACCGCCACTCAGTACACCACATTTCTTTTCTTGATCTGAGCCGGCGAAGTTAAATCGACTCAAATATGCACGAGCCGGAACTTCCCGTCCGCCAACGCGTATGAAATCCGTACCTCCGGATATGGTTTCAAAGACGGTTTTTTCTGGGTCAATGTTTGAATGCACTTGATCAACATAGCCAACTTTGACAGTCTCACCTACTGCGAATGTGCCTTTGTCGGCTTTCTCCATACCCATTATCATGCGAAACAGCGTAGTTTTGCCAGCGCCATTAGGACCAATCACACCGACAATGCCGTTAGGTGGAAGCATAAAATTGAGGTCTTCGAATAGTACCCGATCACCAAAAGCCTTAGCTACGCCTTCAGCGTTGATTACTTTGTTACCCAAACGAGGTCCATTAGGTATGAAGATTTCCAGTTTTTCTTCGCGTTCTTTTTGCTCCTCGTTCATCATTCGGTCATATGCCTCCAAACGCGCTTTTCCTTTGGCTTGACGGGCTTTAGGTGCCATTCTCACCCACTCCAACTCGCGTTCGAGGGTCTTGCGTCGTTTAGAAGCTTGTTTTTCTTCGAGCGCCATGCGGGCTGTTTTTTGTTCGAGCCATGATGAATAATTACCCTTCCATGGGATACCTTCGCCACGATCGAGTTCTAAAATCCATCCTGCCACATTGTCAAGGAAATATCTGTCATGGGTAATACAAATGACCGTACCGGCGTATTGATGGAGATGTTGTTCCAACCAGTCAATAGATTCGGCATCAAGGTGGTTGGTTGGCTCGTCCAACAAAAGAACATCTGGTTTTTGCAGTAATAGTCGGCATAGAGCAACGCGACGACGCTCACCACCACTCAAGTTTTTGACTATGGCGTCATCATCTGGGCAACGTAACGCATCCATAGCGCGGTCAAGACGTGTATCAATATTCCATGCATCGGTTGCGTCAAGCATGTCCTGTAATTCCGCCTGACGAGCCAATAGTTTCTCGTAGTCTGCATCAGGGGCAGCAAATGCGTTGTTGACCTCGTCATACTCGCGCAGCGCATCCATAATGGGCTGTACACCCTCCTGCACACATTCACGAACGGTTTTTTCGGGATCAAGTTTAGGGTCTTGTTCTAAATAACCAACACTATAGCCCGGAGAGAAAACTACTTCTCCTTCATAGTTTTTTTCTACTCCTGCAATTATCTTCATCAAGGTAGATTTACCGGCACCATTTAGACCGATAATACCTATTTTAGCGCCATAAAAGAAACTTAGGTAGATGTTGTTAAGTACACGTTTTTGAGGGCTGAAGGATTTGCTCACTCCTACCATCGAGAATATGATTTTCTTGTCGTCTGCCATAATTATACGCAAATTTGGTGCAAAGATACTCATAAAATATCAATGCACCAAATAAAATTTGAAAAAATCGGTCTAACGCTGTTCAAAAGTGCCGTCAGAATAGAAAATCACTATTTTTTCCACTTTCCGTGGTGGTATAAGTGAAGCATCGGGCGTGCTATTCACAATGCTTACTTTACATGCGGTTTCGTTTTCGGGTGAATTTTCGGGTTCTCGATTCGTTTCTGGTTTAATATCAAACAGCGTAGTTTGTGGCCCATCACCATTCATTCGATACATAGGTCCTGCATCGAGAATGAGCCAATCGGAACTGATTGTTCTAAAACGATTGAGCACAGCCTGCATAACATCCAAACTGGGTTTGTTACGACCACCTAATATATTAGATAGTGTTCCGGAACTGATACCGACTTGCTGAGAAAACTGTTTCGCATTAAGTCCCTCAGATTCCATTATTTTGACCAATCGTTGACGCTCGTCCATAATTTTTAATTTTAATTTGAGTGCAAAGGTATGAAAACTTTTTCACATCTGCAAATTTTTCTTTCAAAAACTTTTTAAGAGAATAATTTCACATATGAAAATTTATAAATTTCACAAAATCAAATGCTATCCATTTAACTGATTGATTATCAGACCGTATTCATG
>JAGHSR010000044.1 GCA_018065765.1 Candidatus Colicola coprequi | reverse complement strand
TACCCAACTCCTTGATGATAGCACGGTAGCGCTCGATGTCTTCAGCCTTCAGGTAGTCCAACATACGGCGACGTTTACCAACGAGGTTGGTCAGTGCGCGTTCGATACCGAAGTCTTTGCGATTGAGCTTAAGGTGCTCGGTAAGGTGGTTGATACGGAATGTGAGCAGAGCGATTTGGCTCTCTGCTGAACCGGTGTTCTTAGCTTCTATGCCATATTGAGCAAAGAGTTCAGCCTTTTTTTCAGATGTCAAGTACATGACTGATAAAAATATTTATTTAAACAATCACAACCAATGCAGCATGCTTGAATGACAACATCGTTGCATTTTCGTCATCGCAAACCCCACCGGGTGCGGCAGGTGTTTACGAAATCGGCTGCAAAGGTACAGCGATTTTTTGAACTATGCAAATGTTTTTGGGAAAAAAATTGAAATTGTAGTCGACACTCTCTCGACAGTCTCTCGACACTTGACAGGGGGATGCGTGCCAAGATTTTAGCTACAAGATAACTTTTATATTCAAATAGCTCTTAATCTTTTGCAGATGTAAGAGCTATTTGAATGTGTAAAAGCAGTATATACGTTATTTAATCATGCGTCCTAACGCGTCATAGACGTGTCCACAACGTGTAATGCGCAAGTGTCCATGTTGTATCCACTTGACCACTTTCGGAACTTCGTTCATATCTATGATGTCTGTGGTTACAGAGGTTTGTGGTACATTGACTACGCAGGTCTGTTTGACATTCCCCGCTTGTGCGGTAATCACTGCCGTACCATAATTTAACGCAAACACTTCTCCTTCTGTTACTGCTACAATGCTCGAATCGCTAGATGTCCACGTGATAGACGGATTGGTAGCATTGAGTGGTAATACCGATGCATTGATGATAGCTGATTCGCCTTTTTTCAATGTTAACTCACTTTGATCTAAGGTGACGAACTCCACATCAATGATGGTCGGCAGTGCCTGCTCGGCATTGATTTGCAGGAACGTGGAAGCGTGTACGCTATTTCGTTCGGTGGACAAATTAAGAGTAGTTGAACCTGGAACAAACGCAGTTATAGTGATGACAGCATGTCCCTGTGCATCAAATGTGTATGTACTACTATCAACTTGTGCAATGAGCGAGGATAGCAAAGAAACGTTCATCTGTTTACCAATCGCGGCATTAACCGGTTGAGCAGCAACAATAAGTTTTGCCTGTTCGCCTTCTGTCATAGAAAGGATAGATTGTACGCGTAGTTGCGTAATCGGCTGTTCAAGAGTCAGAGATTGGGTGTAGGGTGTTTCCATGCAAATGCCGGCGTAACTTTGCACCAATTCGGAGATATTGAGTTGAATAGAGGTTGCTGTCAGCGGCTTAATCGGTACAAAAAGCACTTGTTTAGCATAAGACAACTCAGCGCCTTGGAAGGCTGATTCCTCGTCAAGCAGTTGTATGTAACCTTTTACCGGTTGGCCGTTTTGTAATAAAGTTATGTTGTCAGTAGTGAGTGTGGCAGGGTGCATGTACTTATCAAACACGATTAGTACAGACGATGACGTGGCGGCTACATCGATGACAGATGGTTGCTTGGTTTGGGTCATTGGTATATTGATTTCTAATTGTGGTGGAGGAACCGGCAGCCAGTCGGAGTAGGTAGTTATATAGCCTTGCTTCTCAAATTTGACTTGCCACAATCCTCTGGGCACATCCCAGCGGTACATACCATCTTCATCAGTGAGCAACGGATTCTGCTGATCGTAGTTTTCGGCATCCCATTTGATTGTGTTTTCAATGATATTTCCACCTGCATCTTCAGTAATTTCTTTATAATAAGTTGTGGCAGTCACATTAGCCAATCGGTTGGAACTGACAGCTTCGTATACGTAACCGGATGGGTCAATCATTGGATTGCAGTCGGTGTTATTGCTATTCAGATGATGAGTGGTAACTATTGTAGTATCGTATTTAGATACCGTCGTATAATCAACTGACACATTGACGGGTATGTTGCCGTCATAATAATTACCAAACTTGCCGGCTGCATACCACAATCCTTTTTGTCGATTATAGGTAGCGTTGATTGCTGTCCAGGTTCCATCGCCTGTTTTTACATTTAGTGTAACATCCTTAATGATGGCGGGGTTGTTTTCCGAGAAATCAATGGTAAAACTAAAGTCACGATTATAGATGTAGTATATGTATGGTGCAGGTGTATGTTTGGGATTCAGGAAGTTGAATAGTGTTTGATAAGTACGATACATCTCGGGGTTCTGATGGTACAGTATGACATTATTGACAACGATAGCCTGTTGGTCTAAATGTACCTGTTTGGGTTCGGATTGCATAGTAATGCCATCAGGAGTAAGCACAACAGCGTAAATAGAGTGCTGTTCAACACTAGCAGGCTGATCTAGACAGATGCGTGCAGACCAACAACCATTTTCCTTAGAAATAGTTTTTCCGACAACCACACCATTATCATAGATGGTTACTTCGCAACCGGCAAACGATGCTCCTTTGACAACGATTGTGTCAGAAGTGGTCACCTCTGGAACCGATATTTGCATCGTTTCGGTTTCAAAGGAAACGCTTCCTATAGGTTGGTGATACGATTGCTCGTTCATGGTAAAGTCAACGGCGGCATTGAGTCGCTGTGTGCCTCCGTCTATGGGGGTGACACAGAAACGGATGATGTGTTCCGTATCGGTGATAGGTATCGTCAACTGATTGCCTGCCAATACATATAGTCCGTACGCATTGCCATCTAACAAAGAGTTTTGTACAAAGCGGCACGATGAGGGAATATCAACCACCAACTTAACATTAGAGACGGAATTTGCGTATTGTGAAAGAAACTTAACCTGTGATTTAATGGTTACATAGTTAGCAAGCGTTGTTGTGGTTTTATTAATGGAGATGAAGGTTTCGTCGCTTGTAAAATAAAACCGTGATTCATCAAAGAAGGGCACTTGATCTATCTCTACTTGAGCGACCTGTCCTGCCTGAACAAGCACTATATCGCTTAGGTAATCGGTACGCGCTTTCAATCCGGCAGCCGCCAGTTCGGTCAAACTGTTGACTGAATTATAGAAGGGACTTTTAGCCATTGTGACAAAGATATACGTTCCATCTTCTACATTGGTCATAGTGAGAGCCTTATCTTTGAATATAGCCGTACGGACCAAAGTGCCGTTGGAACGATAGAGCATACCGGCAATTTGCGGATTGGCTGCTTGGGTATAGGTTACCGCTAAAGTACCATGCTGTACAAGTACTACCGATGCACGGATCTTCATATCGGTCAATTTGAGTCGCATTTGTGTGTCGGCAAACGATTTATCGCGCGCTGTAATATTCAGCAAAATGCTATCATTTGTACTTACTCCATCCGTGAGAATAAGGACACTATCTCTCCATACACAATCGCTTACAATCGTGCCTGTAGATATATTAAAGACAGAAATAGCTAAATTATTCCAATTCGTATAACGTTCTGGCACAACCGACTTGGTACCATTAGCGCAAGATTGATATTTGCAACTGAGATGAATACTTGTACCATTTAGCGGCAGGAGTGCAAAGGCAGGAAGGGTAACTGTATCTTGTTCAACAAATGCAACCTGCATAGGACGATAACGCGTGTCTGTAATGGAAACGGTGCCGGGAAGGCGTATGGTGCTAAAATAGAAGCGCCCTTCGGCATCTGTGCGAGCCACCATTGAAACGAACTGTTGTTCAGTAAGTTGCTGGTTCATTGATATAGCCATATTAGCCACGGGAACCTGCTGGAGTGAATCGTACACACTACCGCATACCACCATCTTAGGTTGAGGCTGTAAGTGGCAAATAAGCGTCTGTGCACCGGCGACCACTGTAAAGGAACTATCTTCTGGCGTTAGCCATTGCGAAGAGATAGACTCATCCAACTGTACGGAATAGCGAATGACCATATTTTCCAATATATAGGGCAGTTTGTCACCCTGCATCAGGAATTGTCCGTTGGCATCAAACCATTTGATAATCGCTTGTTGGGTGAGGTCGTTGTTTGAGTCATCTACTAATTGCAGCCGTACGGATGATGGTTGTAGCAGCGAAACGAAACGCAATACTAGCGGAATATCTCCCAAGAAAATAGAAGGTAATGCTCCTAACACGTTACCATTAGCATCTTTCACGCGGATAACATAGTTCATCTTCTGTAGTTGGTTAGGGAAAGTGTAGGTCGTTTTATCTGTAATGAGGTAGGTCATCACCTGTCCGTTGGTTAGATTGGTGATTTCAATCTCCATATTGGCATATCGACCATCCGTGGCATCTGCGGGCAGTTGAACAGTGAATGTAGAAACCTCTTCGCTGAGCGGTATTAAGGGAAGTTGGTTCCAATTTGGTTGCTGTTGATAGCGTGCGATGGCGGTTGATGGAACATGAATAACAACGTCTTGCGGCAGTTTGGCGAACGCACCATTATCAGCGGTAGGAGGTGTTTCGGAATAGAAAATGATTTCTTCCAACATCGGGCAGTTGTCAAAAGCAGCATTGCTGATATGCGTAATGGAAGCAGGGAGCAATACTTTTGTTAATTGGTCGGAAGAAAAACATTTGTACATGACATCAGTAGCTCCGACGGTTTGACTGAAATCAACCACTTGACAAGCAGGCAGTAGTGCACAAATAGCTAAATCACTATTTGTAACCTGTCCAAGGACGCGAATACTTTTAACGGCATCGTAGGGAGACAGTTTGTTGATTCTGCGATGTTTAGGTGTGGATGTTCTGCCCAACATATCGGTAATGGCCTGGTCGAGTTTCCCGGGTATAAAGTCATCCATAATCAATTCGCCTGTTGCAGGATTGAATAAGTTCCCACCCGGATTGGCAGGATTGGCAGGGTCATAAACGAAGACGGCTTCGTATGATAAATCTTCTTCGCCCATTGTAATTGTCAACTGCGGAGCAGTAGATACGATAGATCCGTTTTGTTTCCAAGCAGCAAAGCGGAAATTGGTATTGGCATATGCAACAATTGTTCTGGATAGACCTTCGGTCAACTTAAAGTGCTGAAAAGTTGTTGTTCCTGCATTGGCAGGAGACACAGAAACAGACACGTTATGTTCATAACCTTGGGCAAACGGGTCTTCCGGATTGGTGGGGTCATACCCGACATAATTGAAATGGGCTACCAGGACAACCGGTCGGGGCAACATGACAAATTCAAAAGAGGACTGTGTGGAGACAATCG
Organism: Candidatus Colicola coprequi; assembly: GCA_018065765.1. Classification (GTDB taxonomy): domain Bacteria; phylum Bacteroidota; class Bacteroidia; order Bacteroidales; family Paludibacteraceae; genus Colicola; species Colicola coprequi. Next base: position 1,975 of record JAGHSR010000044.1, on the reverse strand, counting down.
AATCATCCACTGTCCAATTGACAAACGCATATCCTAATTTAGGCGATGCGGAACACCAAATTGTAGCCTGCTCAGCCAAGGCTTGCGGTTGGGTTGGGTAAACCGTTCCCTCCATGGCAGAAGGCGTCTGGATGCTAAAGGAATAGTATATATCCGGATCTTCTGGATTGGTTGGATTATAGTTATCCCCACTGTCCATCGCCCAAAGAGGCGAGGACAGTAGAGCGAAAATCCAATATAAATAAAAAGCCTTTTTCATACTTACGTAGGTTTTGAAGGATTATTTACCGGAAATGGTTAGTTTTTGTACCGTATCACCTTGCTTAATCAAATAAACACCGGCAGGTATAGTGCGCAGGAGGTTGGCAATCAATCCTTGTGCCATCTTTTGCCCTTGCATAGAGTATATCTCCACCGGTTCGTCACGACGAATGACAGACTGTAAATCCGTTGTGGTGGAAGAACTACTCGACCAGGTGACTTGGAAACGATAATCATATGTGCCGGCATCGCCACTAAATATATAAGGTGTGCGTGCAATGTTGGTCGTTACACCGGTGTACAAATCGGTGACTAACACATCTTTGTTGGTAGGATCAACCAATGATAGGGTGTAAGTTCCATCGTGAGCCAAGTAAACACCCAGCCAAGCCATTTTATCTTCTTCAGGACGCTCGTTGATAGCATAGCGCACACCTTTCTCAATAGAGAATAATTGTGGTACAGCACTGTTGTGGCTCATAAACTTGGATGCATCACGCTCCAGTTCGTAGGCAAGGGTAGCCTCGTCATTCAGTACCAGACGGGTTCGGTCGGAATAGGTACCATCGCTCAATGTGAAGTTGTACAGACGACGATTTATATTCATGGAACGACGCGGTGCATAGTAATTATGCGCCTCGTAGGCAACATAATCTTTGGTACGTCCGGCAGCGTCAAATCGTACTATCGGGTTACCTTGCGGACACTGAACAAAGAATGCCTCGTTGGGGTGGAATAGGTAATCGTCATCTAACAGCGAATAAGCGGCATAGCCATTGCCCTCCCAAACGGTGATAGGCGCAGCAAAGTCCATGAAACGAGATTCATAGAATGTGGAATAAGGGTTGCCAATCAAGTTCCATGAACGGTTGTGAGCATACTCGGACGGATATTCGTTCAGGGTGCGAGTTACATCGTTTGTGGCAAAAATACCATTGTGATGGTCGGTATTAGCAGCCGGGATGGTGAATGTTACCTGATTCCTGCCGTAGATGTTGTCCGTGCAGTGGAGGATATATCCTTCGCCGGCTTTGAGCATGCTGCCTGCGGACATGTCCTGCCAAGTATTACCGGTTAGTTTGGCACGGTCGTCACCGGAGTACTTACGAATTACCCACAGCACGCCGTTTTCTGCCACGATGTCTGATACATTGACATCAAACGGGAAGGAGATAAAGTTCCAACGTCCTGTTTTTACCTTCAGATATTCCGTACTGTTTTGTGCGGTCATAGCCGTTTGTGCCATCACGGTAGAAGCGTTGCGATAATCGATGGTAGATACGTAGTTTTCACCGTTCCAACGAGTACCGATATTGGGAACAAGGTTCTGGTATTGTACAAAGTCTTTGACACGGATAGTGCTGTCAGCCATCACATCCATGTGAGCGTTTTCATACACTGTCACACGCAAATCGTCGCTGTAAAGAGCATTTCCTACGGTCTTGGTGTCGTGCACATTAATCTCGGAAATGACTGTGGATTTCACTTTATCGGCAGTGATGGTGTATTTAGCCAAACCATATTCTGCAGTCCAGATGTAGAGCTCGGTGCTGGATTCATCTTTCTCAACTGCATAGTGAACGTTGGTGAATTGGTAGTTCTTCACACCTTCGATGGTTCCGAAGCCGTCCTTTGGAAGTTCGGTCCAACGTGTCATCTCGTCGAAGTGACGGTTCTCGTCTTTGAAGCGGAACAGCAGGTGAGAGTTGTAAGG
>JAGHSR010000056.1 GCA_018065765.1 Candidatus Colicola coprequi | reverse complement strand
CGCGAATACTATATGGGAAATCCTCCGGAACCATTTTCTTGAGGGCACGGCAAGCCAAGTTACCATGACCTATCTCACGACGACCTACACCACGTTGCGCTTTGGCTTCACCGGTGGCAAATGGTGGGAAATTGTAGTGCAACAGGAATTTTTCACTACCTTGAATGAGAGCTTCGTCCACCATCTTTTCGTCCTTGCTCGTACCAAGGGTAACGGTAGAGAGGGATTGTGTCTCACCACGAGTGAAGATGGAAGATCCGTGAGGGCCTGGCAAGTAACCTACTTCACACCAGATAGGACGGATGTCGGTTGTTTGGCGACCATCAAGACGTTTGCCTTCATCCAATACGGCGCGACGCATAGCCTCTTTCTCTACATCGTGGTAGTAGCGGTCAACCATTGCTGCCACTTCGTCCACTTCTATACCGAGAGCTTCAGCGCGTTGAGCCATGTAATCAGCTTTGTCGGTCTTGAAATCCTCGCAAATCTGTGAGAACATAGCCTCACGATGATGCTTGTCGGTGTCAGCACTCGTGGCTTGTGCATAAGCGCGAGCGTAGGAGAAGTCATGTACGGCTTGCTTCAATTCATCGTCGTTGACTTCGTGGCAATATTCGCGTTTAACCTCTTTGCCGTATGCTTTCATCATCTCGTTGATAGCAACGCATTGTGGCTTAATGGCTTCGTGAGCGGCTTTGATAGCCTCCAACATGACACCTTCCGGCACTTCTTTCATCTCACCTTCCACCATCATAATGTTGTCGTAGGTGGCAGCTACCATCAGCTCCAGGTCTGCATGTTCGCACTGCTCAAAGGTCGGGTTGATAACCAATTGACCATCAACACGTGCCACGCGCACCTCACTAACAGGACCTTCAAAAGGTATATCGGAGCAAGCCAAAGCAGCACCTGCTGCCAAACCGGCAATGCTTTCGGGCATATCTACACCGTCTGCGCTGTACATGGTTACGTTCACAAACGTCTCTGCATGATAAGTGGCAGGGAACAGTGGACGAAGAGCACGGTCAATCAGACGGGCAATCAAAATCTCGTAGTCGCTGGCCTTGCCTTCACGACGGGTAAAACCACCCGGGAAGCGACCATTACTTGCAAACTTCTCTTTGTACTCAACAGTTAGGGGCATAAAGTCAGTCCCGGGGACAGCATCTTTGGCACTACATACAGTTGCCAAAATCATCGTTTGACCGAGGGTAACCATTACAGCTCCGTCAGCCTGTTTTGCCAATTTACCGGTCTCCATCGTGATGACACGGCCATCCGGCAAAGCAATTTCTTTTCTTACAATGTTCATCGTAAATGTTTTTTTGTGTTAGTCAATTGAGACACCGTTTGTGTCTCGGTTAGTTCATCTATCAGTTAATTATTTAACTTTTGCTTTCTTTAGTGCTTTTTCTATGTAGGGTTGTACCAAGTCGGCATAGTAAACAAAGCCAAGATCACTCAAGTGAGCACCATCCACTGTACCGTCGGTTTCGGGACCATTGAAATTCCCCTGCTCTATCCAATAGAGGTTCTTCCAACCTTCTTTCTTGAGCTTGGTGTATATCCCTTTCCATATCTCATTACGCACGGGATTGTACTCGCGCAAGTGAGTGTCAAACTTCTGTTGAGGCTGTACTTGTCCTGCTACCATTATAATAGGTGTGTGAGGATGAGCCTCGCGGATGATACGCAGAAATCCTTCGCCCAAAGTATCAACCATCTCTTTGGTGTTGTTCATTAGAGGATCGATTACGTAACATGCTATGTGATCATCGGCTGCGGCAAGAACATGCGCGTTTTCATGCACCACTTTGCCCTCACCGGAAATGCCAAGATTGACACACTCAATGCCCAAACGACGTTGCAGAATACTGGATTGAGTCATGCCGGGACGCGTAGCACAACCGCCTTGCATCACACTGGTACCATAGAAGAGCACCTTAACGTCATGACGAGGATTATCCACTTTGGGGTACTCTATGGTTGCTGCGGAATCAACACCCACTTCCAACCAATTGATGCCATCGTATAGGGGGAGGTAAATCATATATTCGTACATCTTCCCCTCCAAAGCCACACCATAAGTCTTTTCCTGAATACTATCCTTGACCGGACGCGAAGTGCTCAGGTAATTCCAACGATTGAGATCCTCGTCCAATACATACAAGTCCGTGCCTTTGATACCGGTGTAGGCCATCCAAGACATACCGAAATCGTATTTGAGATTGTAGCGGACACCTATTTGCTTGGCATTGGTGCGAAAACGAACCGCTATACCGCAAGCACAATAGGCATTCCAACGCGACTTCTCCCACATCATGGGAATGAGGGCATCGGGCACGCGAGTGTAGAGTGGAGTAGTGTCCGTATAACCACGATTGATGACACGCAACTGATGGGCATCGGTGAACTTGAGCCCCGACGCTTTGCCCTGAGCCATAACCACCATGGAAACCATGATTCCGAGAATGAGACAAATCTTTTTCATGTTCATAGGGGATATCAATCCAAAAATCGTGCAAAGGTACAACGAATTTTTGGAATGGACAAATTTTTTGTACATTTTAATAAAAATGAGGATGTACTTTCGGGGGAATGCGAGGCGTGGGTTATAGCGAGGCTTAGCAGGCGGCGTCCGAAGTACAACATTTTTCTTTGGAATGGACAAATTTTTTGTACATTTTAGTAAAAGAAGATTTTTTTCAAAAAAGATTTGTGTACTCCAAAAAAAAGCAGTACTTTTGCACCCGATTTTGCGCCTATGGACAATCTGATTAATCTCGATAAATTGGATGTTGGTAGTTATCAATTTGATTACCAATTAGATAGCACCTACTTTCAGGGAGTAGAGAAATCGGAGGTCTTAGGCGGGAATGTCGCCTGTAAGGCTAATCTCGCTCTGCGTGAACGTGATTTCGATCTCACGATTGCGGTGAGAGGAACCGTACAGGTTGCGTGCGACCGTTGTTTGGATAGTATGGACATCGTGGTGGATGAGCAGGATGATATGGAAGTGGAGGACGATGCCAAACTGCTGGACTTGAGTTGGCTCGCGTATGAATTGATAGTTGTAAATCTTCCCTTAGTGCATTGTCACCCGGAAGGTGAGTGTAACCCAGAAATGGAAAAACTTCTCCAATCTCACCTTTGCAGCACAACCGAAGATCCCGAAGAACTATAACATAAATCGTATAACTGCTAAAAAACCACTTACGGCACAGTGGACGCCGCACAAACTGACCACACTTCTTCTTCGCCGCATGGCTAAACCAAATGAGCTCGAATGAGGTCATTTGGAGAGGAGGAGCAACGGAGCGCTTTGGCTTGCAGAGCAAGACTACTTAGCGGAGTTTGTGACGACGAAAGTGCCGAACACGAATGGCACATCCAAAACGAAGACAATCCCACACCAAGCAAGCGAAGCGTCGTACCCATGACGTCGCTAAGGTGCCTGCATTAGCTATCTGCCCTAACTGTGGTGCTCACTATCTGTATCACACTGTATGTCCAAGTTGCGGCTACTATCGTGGCAAATTGGCTATCGAAAAGGTGACTGAAGCGTAATGCCCAACCCTTTCTGTCACATATAGGCTCTTGGTCCTCAGACCGGGAGCCTATATTGAAAAAACTATAGTTTCTATAACGCCTATAGCATCTATAAAAAGTATAATATTTTATGTTCAATCGTAACAAGTACCCCGAGCGTCAGGGGGGCTACCGCCAGAGCGAGAGCTCGCGTGAGCAGAATGGCGCTACCAACAACGACGGTGCACGCATGCGCCCAAGATTTAATCAGTACGCTTCCAACTATTCTTCAGCTGACCAACATCGTACGCGTCCACGTTTTAATCATAACAACGATACTGACGCACGTGCTGAACGCCCACAACGTTTTTCTACAGAGCAAACCGACCGCCCACAACGGCAGTTCCGCCCGCGTATGCAACGACCTGCAAACGCATACTCACAGAAGAAACAAACCGAGTACAAACAACGCTATGAAGACCCTAACAAACCGATTCGCTTGAATAAGTTCCTTGCTAATGCAGGCATCTGCTCACGCCGTGAGGCAGACGATTTCATTCAGGCTGGTGTCATCACTGTGAATGGTGAAGTGGTGGATAGTTTGGGGGCAAAGGTGATGCCTACGGATAAGATTATGTTCCACGACCAACCCGTCCGTCGCGAGAAAAAAGTGTATATCCTGCTCAATAAACCCAAAGATACCGTTACCACTACCGATGATCCGGAGGAGCGTCATACAGTCTTGGACATCGTGCGCAACGCATGCCCCGAACGAATCTATCCCGTTGGTCGTTTGGATCGTAACACCACAGGAGTGCTACTCCTAACTAACGATGGCGATTTGGCAGCCAAATTGACACACCCTAAGTTCGGCAAAAAGAAAATCTATGCTGCTACCTTGGATCGCGATTTGGAAGAAGTGGACGAGTCTATCCTCAGAAACGGAGTCGTACTCGATGATGAACGCATCGTACCGGACGCTTTGGAGTTCCCCAAAGAGGACCGCCGCCATGTCGGATTGGAGATTCACTCCGGGCAGAACCGCGTCGTGCGACGTATGTTCGAGAAAGTCGGATACCGCGTTATGCAACTCGACCGCGTTAGTTTTGCCGGATTGACCAAAAAGAACGTCGCTCGCGGACGATATCGTTTCCTCACTCCCAAGGAAGTGGCTATGCTGCAAATGGGAGCATTCGAATAACCCTAAAAACTCTACACAAACATGAAACATTCTCTTTCTATTCTTTTTGCTCTGGCAATGAGTGTCACAATGTGGGCTGAGACGATTCCCGCTAATGACGCGCGCGTCGTGTACGTAGGGCGCACGCAGGTGAATAACAATAGTGTGTCATTCAACTGGACTGCAACCTATTTGCGTATCTCCTTTACGGGAAAACAGTTGTCGGTCAATCTAACCGATGATGTGTGCCGCAATTTCTTTAACGTGATTGTGGACCGTGAGATCTCCGCTGAACCCGACCAAGTAATCTCTGTCGGCAAAGATACTACCATCGTATTGTGTTCCTTCAAGAAAAAAGGACCGCACACCGTCATCCTGCAAAAACGTACAGAGGGAGAACAGGGAACTACTACCATCAAGTCTTTCTCCACCGACGGCGTCTTCACTCAGGCACAACCAATCAAACCGCGTATGTTGGAGTTTATAGGGGATTCCTATACCTGTGGCTATGGCACGGAAAACAGCGTCAAAAACGACCCCTTCAAGGCAGAAACCGAATCCAGTGCTAAAACCTATGCCGCTATCGTGTCACGTTATTTCGATGCCGACTATATTTCCGTATCTCATTCGGGATTTGGTATTGCTCGCAACTACAACTCCAAGTTCCCCGAATCCTGTATGCCTGTTCGCTATCGTAATACTTTCGACCGAGACACCGTTGATGCTCCTTGGGATGCCAAAGCGTATGATTTCCGCCCTGCCATGACTATTATCTATCTGGGTGCTAACGATTTCTCGTGCAGTTTGCAACCTCATTACGCTACTTTCAAACAGCACTACATGACTCTCATTCAGGAGATTAAGGCTAACTATGGCGAAAATCATCCTATCTTGTGCATGACTACCAAAAAACACGAGTATCTGGGTGAGTATGTGCACCGTATCGTCAATGAGTGCGGGCTCAAAAACATCAATTACTTGACTTTCTGCCCTGCTTTGCACAACGATGATAACGAACTCGGAGCAAGCTACCATCCCAACTACGTGGCTCATCGTAAAATCGCCCATTCCGTCATCCCGTATATTTCCACCATCACCGGATGGGACTTGCAGGATAAACCTATCAAGTAGAAATAAAAATGACTCGTGTTGCAATTTTTGGTTATGGCAATATCGGACGTGCAGCCGAACAGGCTGCTAACGCTGCTCAGGATGTGGAACTGGTGGGCATCTTCCATCATGATGAACTATCTGCCTGTCTGAACGCGCGTCCTGATGTGGTTATCTTGTGCTTGCCAACACGCGAGACACAGCACTACGCTATTACTTTTCTCGAACAGGGCATTTCGACCGTTGATTCGTTCGATATCCATACGCAAATCTATGACCTGCGTCTGTCTCTTATGCCCTATGCACAACAACACCATGCGGTCAGCATCATTTCCGCAGGGTGGGACCCGGGTACCGATTCTGTTATCCGATGTCTTATGTTAGCTATGACACCACAGGGAGGAATCACTTACACCAATTTCGGTCCGGGACGTTCTATGGGACATACAGTCGCAGCCAAATCGATCCCCGGAGTTAAGAACGCTCTGGCTATTACCTTACCCAAAGGACAAGGTGTTCATGGACGACATGTTTATATTGAATTGGAAGAGGGGTACCGCTTCGATGATGTGAAATATGCTATCTTGCACGACGACTATTTTGCTCACGACGAAACGCAGGTCGAGTTGGTTACGAATGTCGAGGCACTCAATACCACACAACATGCCGTCAACTTAGTGCGCAATGGAGTTAGTGGCACAACATGCAATCAACAATTGGAGTGGAATATGTGTATTGATAATCCGGCTCTTACAGGACAGATTCTCGTCTCAACCGCACGTGCTGCAGTCGCTTTAACTTCGCACGGACAGTTTGGAGCCTACACCTTACCCGAAGTACCACCTATCTATCTCCTACCCGGCGACACAGAGCAACTCATCCGACACATAGTCTAAATCCTCACCCCTCACCCCTCACCTCTCCATTCTCCATTCTCCATGCGCATTACTCAATTCTCCATTCTCCCTCCCCCTTCTGGGGGTCGGGGGGCTTCATTCTCCATTCTCATTTCTCAATACTCCATTCTCACTCCCCCTTCTTGGGGTCGGGGGGCTGCATTCTCCATTGTTCCACGCACGGGTGGATTACGGGTGGATGACGGGTGGATAACACCCCAAATTTCGTGGAACATTTAACATTTTTTTAACATTGTTGCACTTTTTTTTCGCGAAACGCTTGGTTTTCCAAAAAAAATGCACTACCTTTGCAGGCTAATTGGATATTTCGGCTCTACTATGAAGGAATACACTATTGAAACTAAGATTCGCTCTTGTCAGTTCGATGAGCTGACAGCGGAGCAACAGGCACTCGTTAACGATGCAAAACAAATGACAGCTAACTCCTACAGCCCCTATTCGCGATTTAGGGTTGGAGCCGCCGCTCGACTTAGTAATGGCGTTGTTGTCAAAGGATGCAATCAGGAGAATGCCGCTTTCCCAAGCGGTCTCTGCGCGGAACGAACAACCCTCTTTGCTGCTAATGCCAATTATCCCAATCACGCCGTGCAATCACTCGCTATTGCCTGCTATACCGACGGACACTTTACTTCCGAACCGGGCGCACCTTGTGGCGCATGCCGACAAGTAATGCTCGAAACAGAACACCGCTTTGGCAAACCAATGGAGGTAATCCTCTATGGCGAAAAGGAAATTTATGTGTTCGATTCCGTAACCTCACTCCTGCCTCTCGGATTCTTTGCCGAAGACCTGCACGGATAGCATCGCTGCTACATTTTGCATTTAGCATTTTGCATTTAGCATTTAGCATTTTGCATTTAGCATTTTGCATTCTGCATTCTCATTTCTCCATTCTCCATTCCTTAATTAACTATTTTAAATGGCATTGTTGAAAAAAATGGATAAGTACATGCTGAGAAGTTTCCTCGGCTTGTTTGCTTTGACATTTACTATTTGCTGTTTTATCCTACTCATGCAAACACTCTGGATGCGTATCAACGATATCGTTGGCAAAGGCGCGGAAATCAGTGTCCTGCTTGAGTTCCTGCTCTACGCATTCATCAATGTCATACCCTTGGCTCTACCACTCGCTATCTTGTTGGCTTCGCTGATGACGTTTGGCAATATGGGGGAGAAATTTGAACTCACAGCCATGAAATCAGCAGGAGTCAGCCTGTTCCGCATCATGCGACCGCTGACTATCTCAATTGGCATTATCAGTGTGGGCGCTTTCCTGTTTAGCAACTATGTACTGCCGAAATCACAAACCAAGTTCTGGACACTCGTGTTCTCGCTCAGACAACGGGCTCCCGAACTGGAAATACCGGTGGCTGAGTTCTATGACGGATTGTCAGGGTGGAAATTTTATGTGCGTGAGAAAAACATGAAAACGGGACTGCTGAAGGACGTGATGATATATGACTACTCCAACGGTTTTCAGGACGCTACCGTCATACGAGCCGATTCCGCTCGACTATTCTTTACGGACGATAACCACTACCTGCTGCTGAAACTGTACGATGGCGAGTCTTTCGAAAATCTTAACCGGCAGCAACAACGTGTCACCAATTCCAAGAACGTACCCTATCGCCGAGAGACTTTTCGCGAAAAACAAATTCTCAAGGACTTCGACACAAGTTTCAACCGCTACGATGAATCCTGCATGGGAGACCAGCATGTTAGCAAAAATGCGCAACAGTTGATTCATAGCATCGACTCAATGAACCAACTGGCTGCTGTTCGCAGCCGAGAGCAGAGCGACAATCTTACCACTAACTGCTACTTCGGCAGAGAACGACTGCACGGACGCGAATTGGGAAGTATCGACGAAACAGAAGTGGCTAACTATGATGTGGATAGTTTGTTCAGCAATATGAACAATCACCAAAAACAACGTGCCATGCAAAAGGCGGTAGATGCAGCCAAAACCAAGGCAGACTTGATACAATACAATGCTATCATGCTGGACGATTATCAACGCTACACCCGCAAGCATGAGATCGAACTGCACCGCAAGTTCACACTCGCTTTTGCGTGCTTGATATTCTTCTTTATCGGAGCTCCTCTCGGCGCTATCATACGCAAAGGAGGAATGGGAGCACCTATCGTGATTAGCGTAGTGATGTTCATCATCTACTATATAATAGACAACGCCGGCTACAAAATGGCGCGAGAGGCTCTTTGGCCGGTGTGGGAAGGCATGTGGCTCAGCTCGGCTATGCTACTACCCATCGGCATCTTCTTAACATACAAGGCTACACATGACTCCGCTCTTTTCAATCCCGAAGCGTGGTTCGTGGCTATCGAAAAACTGAAAGAAAAAATGCAAAGTGCAAGAAAACTAAAATAAAATGAATACAATTGAAGAAGCTTTAGAGCAATTCCGACAAGGACAGTTCGTCATCGTTGTCGATGATGAGGACCGTGAGAACGAAGGTGATTTTATTATCGCTGCAGAGAAAATTACTCCCGAAAAAGTCAATTTCATGCTACAGCATGGACGAGGCGTATTGTGTGCTCCTTTACCGGAAAACCGGTGTGCCGAATTAGGACTGATCCATCAGGTTGCCAACAACACTTCAATGCTCGGCACGCCCTTTACCGTCACCGTGGATAAATTGGAAGGGTGTACCACCGGTGTCAGCACCCACGATCGTGCCGCTACCATTCGGGCATTAGCAGACCCTATGTCACGTCCGGAGACTTTTGGCAGACCGGGACATATCAACCCCCTGTATGCGCAACCGCAAGGCGTACTCAAACGAGCAGGACACACCGAAGCCAGTGTTGACCTATGCAGACTGGCGGGACTACAACCCGCTGCCGCCCTTATCGAAATAATGAACGAAGATGGGACCATGGCGCGACTGCCTCAATTGGAACAAATAGCCCAACAGTATGGTCTGTGCTTGATTTCTATCAAAGACCTCATCGCTTATCGGCTTCAGAGAGAGGCTAATGCCAACAATACCAACGACGTGAGTGACGTGAACAACGCCAACCAAGCCGGTACTGCTTTCATTGAGCGCGGAGAAACAGTGCAACTACCTACGCAGTACGGAGACTTCATGCTAACACCGTTCCGTGACGTATCGACAGGTTTGGAACATGTGGCGCTCACCAAGGGAGAATGGAATGAGGATGAACCTATCTTGTGCCGCGTGCATTCATCTTGTATGACAGGAGACGTGTTCGGCTCACGCAAATGCGAATGCGGAGAACAACTTCATCGCGCTATGCAGATGATAGAACAGGAAGGAAAGGGCATCATCGTCTATATGAATCAAGAAGGACGAGGCATCGGACTGATGAACAAAATACGCGCATACAAACTGCAAGAACAAGGCGACGATACCGTAGAAGCCAACGTGCATTTAGGCTTCCGTCCGGACGAACGCGACTATGGAGTAGGCGCACAGATTCTGCGCGAAATGGGGGCAAAGAAACTCCGACTGATGACCAACAACCCCGTCAAAAGAGTAGGACTTGAATCGTATGGCATAGAAATTGTAGCTAATTTACCGATAGAGATTGCTCCTAATCCCTACAACCTCAAATATATGAGGACGAAAAAGGAGAAAATGCATCACAATCTAAATTTAGTGTAATTATGAAACGATTTATGTACTTCCTCGTCTCGCTGCTGCTAAGCAGTGCGGCATTGTGGGCAGAAGAAACAATCACTGTTTCGTCCACCAATTCTGACATCAGCGAGAACCTTGACCTCAAGGCTGTCGCTACTCTCTTCGGCGAAGTGGATAACTTAGAGAAGTTCGAACAAGAACTCAACAACGAGGAACGACACATCAACAACCTGGACCTCAATGGAGATGGCATTGTGGATTACCTGAGAGTGGTCGAAGTTCAAGATGGCAACAAACACCTCATCGTCATACAGGCTATCTTGGCAAAGGATATTTATCAAGATGTGGCAAGTATCTATGTGGAAAAAGCTTCGGACAACACGGTCAGTGTGCAAATCATAGGTGACGAGTATGTCTATGGCACCAATTATGTGATTGAACCTGTGTATGTCTATCGTCCTGTTATCTATGATTGGTTCTGGGGTCCCTCATGGTATTGCTGGACGTCACCATATTACTGGGGATTCTATCCATTCCCGTGTTTCCACGTTTGGCACTGCCACGATTATTGGCACCACATGCACCTCTATCACCACCATCACCCCTATTGCAGCTATCGATACGTAACTGCTCCTCGTGGAGGCGCTTTGGCTATGCGCGGAGGAGTGTCGCGCGGTGATTATGCAGCATCGTACCCCAATCGCTCATTCGCAGTTCGCAATGCAGGTCAAGTCAATGCACGTAGTATGGTAGCTTCTCGTGTGGCAGCCTCATCGTCTCGTACTGCTGCCGCAAGTAGTTCACGCAGTACAGCTGTTTCCGGAGGAACCACTCCTACTCGTACCGCCTCTTCTCGCACGTTTGGCAGCTCCAATGTACGTGCCAACCGCAGCTCAAACGCTGCTATGGCATCTCGTACAACGGCCGCCGGAACATCTTCTCGCGCATCCGTAACCGCCTCTTCTCGCACAACGACAACGACCGCCCCATCTCGTTCGGCATATACGGGCACATCTACTCGTGCGGCTTCTACACCTTCGTATAGTAGAGGTAGCAACTATAGTGGCAGTTCTTCTACCCGCACTTCCAGCTATACAGGCACTTCTCGCACGTCAAGTTATTCCGGCAATACATCTACACGCACTTCCGGTTACACGGGAAGTTCCTCTTCTCGTTCATCGGGTTACACAGGTACCTCTCGCAGTAGTGGTTATAGCGGCGGATATAGTTCCGGTAGCCGCGCTGGTGGATATAGCAGTGGATCCAGCCGCAGTGGTGGCGGGTACTCCGGCAGTAACAGACGCTAAAATGACAAGACCGTGTTTGATAATAAAGAAAAGTTGCTGATGGATATGATCAGCAACTTTTTTTGTGCGTAAAGAAAAAACGTACATTTGTTTGTGGGCGAGATAGATGACTTCACCTCAATTGCAAGGCACGCTTGGGGTAGAGAACTTGTTCACATGAGCCAATGTGTGCTTTGTGCTATTTGCATTTCAAAGAAGGTAAAAAGGGGCAGTTTGTCTTAGTGAACCTTAATGACCTTGGCGGTGTGCCATTGACCGGAGTAGAACGCTTTGAAGAAATACACTCCAGTTGACAAGTAACTCATATCAACACGCATGCGTTGGGTGTTTGTATCTTGTCTGACGAATGAACGGATGGTCTTGCCACTAACATCACATAGCCAAAGAGCATCTACCCCCTTCGGCATATCTACCAAACAATACTCTTTGCACGGATTGGGGCGAACTTGCAGAATATGAGTCGTGGGTTCTGCAGGCAATACGGTAGGAACGGAATCCAAATCATCGACATCAAAAGGTGCAGGCAGGAATTGCTCTATTCCTCGCTCCTCTTTAGCTTCCTCTGCCCAATCGCTGACATCACAATCCGGCATGCGGGTGAAGGAGATAATGGTGCGGACCATCATGTCGTTTAAATGCTCCATTATGAGTGAGTCGGTGGTGGGTTTGAGGTGCGTGTGTCCGATGCCTGAGTCGTCCGTCAGGAAGCACGAGGTTCCATTGGTAATGAGTGCAATAGATCGCATCAGCAATTCGCCACTCTCTTGCAGCCCACTGCACACGATGGGGACAATACGAATCCCCATAGAAGCGGCATTGATTATCTGTTCACGGAGCAGTTGTACTGTGGCGGAATCTCGGTGGCAGGGTGCATCCAGTATCAGGAAGGCGATGCGTGCACGAGCCTCTGTACTCCAGTTGGCAGCGTTAATGGTTGCCATCAACGCTTCAGGAATGGCTTCCTCATAATCACCGCCTCCACCTGCTTGTTGTGCATCGATGAAGTTTTGCGTTGTTTGTATATCGTCGCTCAGACGTGAGATGCGAGTCACGTAATCATCATTAACATCGCGATAGACAAGAGCTCCTGTGCGAATGTTCAGTCCCTCCACGGCGGATTGTGAACGTTGAATCACATCTTTCATTTCTGCCTGCAGATATTGTAATTCATCGCCCATAGAGCCTGTGGCATCGAAGATAAAGAACACATCGGCAATAGAGGGGACATAACATTCTTCGTTCAAAACAAATTGGTTCAACCCTTCGGCAAAGCGTTTGGCGGTTTGTTTTTTGTTCCCTACTTGAATAAGAACCGGTTCGTTTCGGGCATTCGAGTCGCGACATAACCACAATTCGGCACGTCCTGTGTTGTCGGTCATGGCTGAGAAAAGCGTATTGCCTTGATTATCGGTCAAACGAACCTGCATGTCGGTGATAGGAAACCCTCGTCGATTGGTTACTTGAGCCACATAACGTTGGTTGGTGTAAATCTTCCATGTGCCGACAAACTGTTTGTGCGATTGGTTGATTACCTTGTCCCAAAGATGCCACTTGGCGAAGTCGTTTACCTCTCCGGCTGTGAGTTTACCGGCGCTGATATTGTTGGCAACTGCCGGTTTGTCTGCTATGCCGGATTCTTCTATGGCAACCTCATCTGTCGTATATGTTTCTACCATTGGAGATGGAATGACCTCTGTATGGTCGTACATGGCTTTGACAGCCATGTCAGCACGTCCTGATGCTCTTGATTTGATGGTGCTGGATCTCGCATATAAGATGTTGTCATCATAGACACGTTCTATCTGCTTTAATATCAGTGTGTGAGGTGTACTTTGTGTGAGTGTGGTGTTGAGTGTGTCAAAACCACGTGCTGTGATGCTCACCGGCAAGGAGTTGGCTAACTGCTCGGGACTGATGACGAACCTGCCATCCCAACTCGTGGTAAGTTGTTGGCCTCCGTGTCCGAAAGTGATGGTCGCATTTGGAATCAATGCACCGGTACTGTCTTCTACAAAGAAATATTCTTTTTCTGCAAGAGTAGGGGAGAGCCCTCTATGTGTTGATGCCTGATTTTTACCCTCCGATTTTTGACTTTTAATACAAGCTACCGAACTGATGGCAACGGCTATGCAAAAGATACTGGCGATGATTTTTTTCATAATGAATGTAAGATGTATTACTGTTTGTTTTTCATCTTCAAATATCATGCCAACTAACTATCGACACAAATAAAAGGGCTGTCTTACCACGAAAAACGATGGCAGACAGCCTCTTTTAATTTTGCTTTATAGAATGATTTCGCTACTTATTTCACTTGAGCGCCCATTACATTGTAAATAGCACCATCACGAACGATATAGAGTTGACCGTTGATAATCATTTTTTGAGTGTTGCTGTTCTCAAAAACAACCTTCTCCAAAGCGGTAGAAGGGTCAGTGTCCATAGTGAAATGATAGATGTTGCTCATGTCAGCTTTGGTCAGAACGCACTCCATAGTCAGACGGGTATTGTCGTAACTGCCTCGAACAAAGCCTATTTGGTTAGCCAAAGTCTTATCCAACGATCCACCGACACGTTGCCAAACATAGGTTGCATCATTGGCATAGTCGTCCTCTTTGGTGTAGAAGAATTCACCGACAGCCAAAGGATGAGCGATGGCCACACTTACTGCGTAGAAGTCTCCTTCATCGTTCTGACTGTTGTCAGCATTGACCAAAAAGTATGTTTCGTTATTGAAAGGTATTTTAGCGGGATTGAGGTTGGCTATCTCCTTGGCAGCCGTAATCACTTCTACATCGGTATTTTCGATTTCGATAGTGGATTTGCCGTCCTTAACATAGTTTTTGAGCATACCTGCCACGCGAACTTTGGAACCTACTACAACCGGCTCAGTTACCTTGATACGATAAGCCTCGAACTGATATACGCTGTCGGATAGTGCATCGCACATATAGAAGGACATGTTTTTGTATTGCTCGTTGTAGGCTGAGGCGATTTTAGTTACATAGCCGGTAACGGCATAAACTTCTTTGCTGTAAGTAGCGCTATCCAGTTTTGCACCATACTCAAGAGCTTGGGCAACAGTGATGTCGGTCGTATCAATCGCTTGACCTTTGGCAACGAATTCGATTTCGCCGACGAGTTCCACCTGTGTTCCGTATTTTTTCAGTTTGCCCCATACATGAACGGTGTCGTTGAGTGCTACATAGTCGCCGTGAACGGTGCAGTTGTAAATTTGCAACTTGGTGCTGTCTGTGCAGTTCATATAGAATGTTTGTGTGTGATAGGTGTCATTTTGTGTAGGAGTGGTAGCCACAACGTCCACGATATCAAATACATCTTGTGTGTTGGCTCCATTAGTCAAGGCTTCACCTTCTTCAATGGCCTCGCAAACGGTTACAGAAATGGTATCCACCTTAAAGACGGCGCGCTCAAGGATTTTAACATCACCGTTTTTCATTTCCATGGTTGTACCATTATAGTTCATTAACACACCTGTAATAGTAACTTTATCACCGGGGTTAAGTGGTTGATTTTTGTCAATGCACTCTTGTGGAAGATTGCACCAGTAAGCCTCAAATGTTTGTTTGCTTCCTTTCTCGTCATCCATCCAGAAAACCTGTTGACCTTTGGAAATCTTACCGTCGGTGGTGGTAACATAGCCAGTGACGGCTACAGAATCAGTTCCTGTTACGCCGGAACCAAGTAAAACGGCGGCATCATAAGCCTGCTTTACGGTCATAGGAGTGACTGCAGCACTCATCGACATGGCAACCATGATGGCTGCACAAATTGTAAATAGTTTTTTCATTTGTTTTTGTTTGTTAAATTGGTTAATATTTGTTTTTTTTGATTTGTTTTTAGCATCAACAATTAATCTCCGTCCATTTCCAATTCGTGAACGAGCAGGTTCTGAATTTCCCAAGTGGCTGCTGCTGTCTCTGTGGATATGTAACGGAAACCAATCACGATGGTTTGGTCAATGTAGTCCGTCAGTGGCATCTCGCCGCTGCTTTGGAAAGTCCAACTGGAGCCGTCGGGCACATTGAGCGAACCGTCTTCGTTTTTGAGCCACGGCAATTGTTTCCATTCGGAGGTGGTCACATCACCTGTGAAGGAGGTTGTAACCCAAACTGTGCATTCTTGACTGAAATCGGCAGCATATTTGCTGGCTTGGTCAAAGATGAGAGCGGGGTTCTTGGCTTTCTTGAGTTTGATGGTGGGAGAGATCAACCAAGACTCGGCAGGATTGTAACTGTTGTAGTACGCGCTGGCTTTCATTCCGTAGCTGGAACTATACGCCCAAACATAGGTCAGTGCACCGGTGAGAAGCACATTCTGTATAGTGAAATCTCCCTGCCCATGTCCCAGGAAAGGTTCTTTGAGATAGGTAGAGATATCAGCCTCCCACGCGGCTTTCAGAACGAAGGTCATGGTCTCGTCCACATACCCGTCATCCATCACCCAGTCCGTTCCGTCGTAGGTGAACACATCTCCTGCCAAACCGGAACCTACATAAATGACGAAATATTCGTCATCAACGGCTGCATAAGGATAAACGCTCTTGAGATAGGTGTTGACGGTTGTGGCTGGATCGCTGATATTCTCGCTTCCGAGTGAAGTGTACACTTCCACAGGAACTGTAACCACAGCGGTATATTGGTCGTTGGTATAAATCACCCATTCTCCGTTTTGCAGCACATAGGCCACATTTTTGATTGTTGATTGTTGATTGCTGATTGTTGATTGTTGAGGTTGACGATGAGGTTGTTTGTTGGCGGGAGTGTGGCTGACATAAACGGCATCGTTGAACAGAGGTTCTGTGCCGTCCACATTCAGACGCCCCTTGACGGTTATCATATCGCCTGTTTGAATGCCTTTGTCTTTCCAAACCTTATTGCCGTCTTCATCCGTGATACCGTTGACATAGACGCTATCCGTTCCGTCCAGAAGGTAGAAACGACCATAGATGGTGGATTTGACAGTTCCTACTTTGCCGGTCAACTCATGTTCCACTGTCTCCTGTAAGAAAAGCAGGTCCTTGACAGAGCAATGGTAGGACAGGTCAGCATATATAGTGTCGGGAGTGATGTTCTGCCAGATGTATTTGAGAAGAATCACTTTGCCTTCCGTAGCGGTAGGGAACTTCTGCTTGAGATACTCTGGGAGCATCGTCTCCGTTTCTGCGTTGACATATTCGGCACCCTTGCCATTCCAAATCATTTTATAGTCAGCCTGTGTGAGTGTGTAGGCTGCTCCTGCATATACGAGATCAGAGGCATAACTCTTGCCATCCCACAGGTTGTAGGTAACCTGACATTGAGCGCCGCTGCTGAGTTGCGGGTACTTGTTGGCAATGAAATTGGGAACGTACATATCAGCACTTGCCTCCTCCGTAAAACATTTGTTCTTGCCAATGAGTTGCAGAGCATTATAAGCAGTGGAGTCATCGTCCAGACTGAGTGCCAATGCCTTGTTTGCGTCCAAAGAAGAGACTTTGACATAGTCGGATGCTTCCATGGTGTAACTGAATTGGCGGGCATCGGCGATGCTTAGGTCAGTGGTTTTCAATTCGTCCTCAATCTGGCGCATCGTCCATTCCGCACATGAGGACATGAGCGTGAGAGTTAATAAACTTAATATATACTTTTTCATAATCGTTGCGGTTGTCGTTGTCATTTATTAGAAAGCTACTTTGAGGCGTATGTTCCATGTTCTGCCGTAGGAGAAGAACATATAGATGTTGTCCATATTCGCTTCGGTGACCGATGCAGAAGTAACAGTGGAAGGGTTCCATGCTTTTTCGATATAGATTTGATCAAGCACATTGTTGATATTGCCGGAGATAGTGGCATTGCACTTGCCTAATGGGAAAGAGTAAGAAGCACGCATATCCATTTGCCCGCCGGTAGGCAGTTTCATTGGAGCCATGACGTCAACACTCTTGTTGATGCTCAGGTTTGAACCGGAGAAACTGTAGTACGAATAGTTGCGGTCGTACAGCGTATATTCTGCCCCAATGCGGAATCCCTTGAATGGCTTGAATGTCACCCCTAAGTTAGCCGTTGTTTGTGCACTGCCGCCAACTTTGATGCCCTTCATGTTAATCATAGCCCAGGCATGGTCTTCTGCTCCGGCCGTGGTGAATGTACCGGTTTTGGAAACAGGAGTGCCCTGCTCATCGTAGTAGTAACCCTTTACTCCGTCTTTGTCCCACTGCCAATCGCCAATGGAGAGCATGGCGTTGATTTCCAACCACCTGGTCGGACAAGATTTCAGTTCAAACTCCAGCCCCATGTGTCGTGCATTGACACCGGTCATGTTGAGGTATCCGGTCGATTGGTTGTCAAGTGTGGTATATGCTGTCATGGTCTTGTCCATCCATTCGGTGAAATATCCGTTGACGGCGATATTGACAAACTCGTTGTGGAAACCGTAGCCGATTTCAGCAGAGGCAACCTGTTCGTTGCGTGCTTCACGGTTCTCCACATTGGAAGTGGAGGCATTCATGAAAGCGCCCTTGTCGAACTTAGGTGCACGGGAGATATAACCTACATTGAGGTAGATGTTGTTATGGTTGTTGATGTTGTAGTTAGCGCCCGCCTTGATGGTTCCACCCACGAAAGTGAGTGTATTGGAACGGGCATGGGCAGCATCGTAGTAGTAGCGGTCGTATTTCCAGTAGTGGTTGAGATTGACGGCGCCATTGACGAAAGCAGACCACGCATCCTTGCTGTATTCAGCCTGCAAGAACGCCCCCTCTTGGACTACGTAGCCGGTGTAGTCTCGATAGCAGACATCACCAATGCCGAGTTTCTCATTCACCCATGCCGGGTCGTTTTTGCGAGAATTGTATTCTGCCTTAATCGCACTGCCGCTGCGGGTTGCATCTATGTAATAAGCGCCGCCCAACATGTCGCATATAACGGCATTATGTATGCCTTCATAGTAGCGAACGTCAATACCGGCTGTCAGATCAATCATATCTTTCAAACGATTGCTATAGGTAGAGGTGACACCATACCAGTTGTGGTAGTTGCGGTTCTCGCAGAGCACAATCTCAGACCCGTATTCGCTGGCTTGGTTGGCTGCCACCACTGCATCGTAGTCAAATTCACCGGTAGCATCGACCCAGAATTTCTTCTTGAGTTTGCCATAGGTGGCAGCAGAAGTGAGGTCGGAGTAGGTGAGGGTGGAGTTGAGGCCATTCTCTGCCGTTAGTCCGTAACCTCGTCCTATGCTCACATAGGCAGAAGAGGAGAGTGACGATTGGTGGTCGATTTGCCAAACGTGGTTGAGCGAAATTTGCGGCTTGTGATATACGTTATGATTCGCGTTGAACTTTTCTCCGTTCAAATGTCCCACCATAGGGTTGTAGCGTGTCCAGTGCATGCCATCTTTCATATACCTCTTGATGGAATTCCACTCAGACATGGTCAGACCATTCTGGTAGGCGCGTTGGTTGTGCCATTGAGGAGCACCGAAACCGGTAAGGGAGAGCTGGTGGCGCTCGTTGATACGTTTGCTGATGTTAGCAAAATAACTATAACCACTGAAGTCAGTCCCCATAATATAGCCGTTTCCCCATGTTTTCGACCCCAAGACAGTAACAGCCCATCCGTTTTTCATCAGTCCTGTAGAGACCGTGAACATGACTTTGTTGAAACCATCGTTTCCGAGCGCATAACTGATATGACCGCCTTTTTTTGCATCTATTCCCTTGGTGATGATATTGATGGTACCTCCAACGGACGGAGCGCTCATCTTGGCAGCACCCAGTCCGCGTTGCGTTTGCATAACGCTGGTAACGTCGCCCAAACCTTGCCAGTTGGACCAGTAGACTTTACTGTCTTCCATACCATTCATAGGTACACCGTTGACCAGCACAGCCACGTTGGTGTTATCAAATCCGCGCATATAAATTTCGGAGTCACCCCAGCCGCCCCCTTCGCGGTTGTAGTGAACACCCGGTGTGTTTTTTAGCACTTCGACAAACTCGGTGTTACCCATCAGTCGTTCTTCTATCTCGAGTGCTGTAACTTGACTGACTGCCACGGGAGTTTTGCGTTGAACGGCCATCTGTCCTGTGATGGTTACGTCGCTCAATGTGACAACCTCGCTTTCTAACTTAATGATACCTAGGCTGCCTGCCTTTCGCACTTTGATGGTGTGATTGGCATAACCAATGTAAGAAATCTCCAGAGTGGCATTTTCTTCGACGGTGATAGTGAAATTGCCATCGATATCCGTGATAGTACCGTTGGAAGTACCTTGTTCCATCACACTGGCACCAATCAGACTTTCATCTGTCTGTTGGTCGAGGATGGTGCCCGTCACCTTGATGCCGGCAAGCGCTGTGTTTAAAACAGCGAATAGGGCGATTGTAAGAGAAAGGTAGTGCCGCATAATTAATAGTATTTTTGGAAGTGATTGGCAGGAATGAGATTATAATCTACCCCCGTTGCGTCAAGCGCCTTTTTGATATACACCTCTAATATATCCGCGTACGCGCGAAAACCGTAGTCGGTGAAGTGAATACCCTCGACTGTTCCGTCCATGTTAGGTCCGGTCAGACCGTCACAAGGTACGTAGTAGATGGGAGCTTTGGGATCTTCTTTCATCAATTTTTCGTAATTCATACGCCACGCTTCGTTTTTCTGTGGCAGATATTTTTTGAAGAAAGCATCGTGTCTTGCGTAGGGATAGATAGGTCCTTCTACCATAATGATGGGCACTTCAGGTCGAAGCGTTCGCAGGATTTTGACAAACCCGT
>JAGHSR010000111.1 GCA_018065765.1 Candidatus Colicola coprequi | reverse complement strand
TAATAGGACTTTATGAATTTGTTTAGCACGTTAGCAGCATCGCTGCAAGTTTTCTGAGGTTTTTTATGGTTTTTGTTTATTTTGTTAATAATTAGTTTTGGTTAGTAATTTAAGGAAATAAACTTTTTCAGTCTTATTTGCGAATAATCTTATGCTTAATCTTTACGACAGCAAAGTTAAACTCGATTTCTGTCTCTGTGGTTTCAGTAGATAAGTTATTCCCCACAACATTGGCTAACATTTCTCCTACTTTTGTAACAAATTCTGTTGCTGTTCGCCACCATCCGTTACATGCTGCAAGTTTTCCATCGTACGTACCATCTCCTTTACTTGTGCATAGGTCTCTATAATGGAAAGGGTCGTGTTTGTGGCTTGCGGACTTTTCAAAATAGTCGCTAACATATATAATCCCTTTTCAGTAAAGACCTTATAGTTATATTTAGAGTGGTGACCTTTGCCATTCAGGGGTTCTAAAGTCGAAATTTTCGACCTTAGAACTTCCGATTCTTCCTCAGTCATCTCCCACACATATCCCGCAGGAAACTTATCGGGGTTGTTCTTTACTGCTTCATTGACACGTTTTGTCTCTACGCCATATAACTCAGCCAAGTCCCTATCCAACAGAACCATTTGCCCACGCAACGGAATCAGCCGGTTCTCAACGTCAGCAATAGAGATGGTCTTTATTTTTGTTGGATTATTCATTATTTTTGTTAACTTATGTTAGTTTGTTTATTTTTGTTGTTTGGGTTTATATTTTGGTTGATCGTTTTTGAGTTTTATTGTTAGTTTACTAGAGACCTAGAAATATAGGAACCTATGGGGAATACTCATCCTATTCTCATTTTCGGTCGATAGTTCTGTCACCATGTACTTCTATCTGCTAAACTTAACATATCATAATACATCAGCCGTGTATGTTCATCTTTATCTTTTTGATTTAATTCTAAGAAACCATTTTGTCTATAAAAATTCATAGCTGATAGATAAGCATCAACGGTTAGAAAACGAAATGCAGAGTATGAACATTCTTTATTGACTATATCTTTTATAATATCCATCAATTTTGACCCAAGATGTTGACCTTTGTAGTTGTTACCAACAGCAAATCTGCCAATCTTAATAGAGGGATAACTGCGGAATTGTTTGCTTTCTGGGAAACTATCCTTTATATCTCTCCATCTACTGTTAGTAATCTCTAAACGACTGATTTTGTCGTTTAACAGGCAAAAATAAGCAGCAACACTACCCTCATCCTCCAAAATAAAGGTGTTTGCTATTCGCTTGTCTAGAAATTTCTTCGCATCTTCCAACAAGAACTCATTCAAGTCATCATCTCCACAATCAAATGACCCAAACTCATAAGCCGATGTTAAACGTACTAATCTCATTATATGCAAACAGCAATAGTTTGTTTGGCAATCTGCAAACGATACTCAAGAGCTGCACGATTAGCCGTTCGCTCAGCCATACTCATAGTATCCACTTGATGCATCCTATCCATAAAAAGGACAGCATCATCACCCAGTAAAATCGGAGTTTCTCTAATCGGTCTTGCCATAATCGTAGTCGTTTTAGGTTGTTAATCTTAAAGGGTTAATATTTTGGGTTGTTGTTGGTTTATTGACCCTGTTGTTATAACACACTGATATTCAGCAAATTACCCCCCCCATCATTTCAAAAGGGGCATAATATGCATAAATAACGCCGCAAAGGTACAGCATTTTTTTGATATATGCAAGTGTTTGATGTTTTTTTTTACACTTTGAGGCTTACGCCTCGTTAATTGGATGTTGAATTGAACCGCCACAGCGCTCGCCAAAAACGCGCTGCAGACGCGGCGAGCGAATGGAAGAGAGGGAGATAGAAAGTATAGAATTTTGTAGGTTAGTTTCGGGGTGAGACTAAAGCACCATACAAGACATCGATAGGATGATAGGCGGTGATGCCGGTGCCACGACGGATTTGTTCGCGACATGAAGTGCCGGGAGCACAAACAAGTGGGGTGTCCTCCAACCCCATGAAGGGGGAGGAGATTGGTGATTGGGGATTGGGGATTGGTGCTTGGGCGGTCGTTTTGGTCATTAGTGAACGGATAGTGGGGAAGAGGACTTGTTCGCCGATAGCCATTGAGGTATCGTAATGTTCCTGTTCGTAACCAAACGAACCCGCCATGCCACAACATGAAGCAGGGATAACATGCACCTTGCCCGTCGTGACATACTGCAACAGACGAGCAGTCTTTTCTACGCCAACGAGTGCCTTTTGATGGCAATGGCCATGAAGCCAGATGTCGTTGGGGATTAATTTAGGTGTACGGTGCACGATGCACGATGCACGGTTAATTTCGGTGCACGCTTCGCTGATGGAAGGTGGAATAGTGATATTGCCGGAATCGATTTCACGGCAAAGGAACTCATCGTACAACAAGGCATTGGAAGCCAACGACGATGGATAGTTATTGACCAACTTAGGATATTCATCGCGGAAAGAAAGAATACAGGAAGGTTCTATTCCCACCAGCGGTGTCTGTTCGCTGATGAGCGGTGCCAAGAGACGAGTATTACGCTGCGCTAAACGTGCCGCATAGCGAAGATGTCCCTTGGAGATAGCCGCCCTACCCGACTCTACATGACGCGGGAGGACTACCTCATAGCCCAACACTCGAAGCAGTTGCGCAAAACGTAGTCCTAATTCAGCCTCTTGATAGGACGTAAATTCGTCGCAAAAAAGATACACTCGCTTGCGGGGAGCGGGGAGGGATTGGTTATTTGTGATTGGTGATTGGTTATTTGTGATTGGTGATTGTCGGATGAGATAGCGCATCGAATGTTGGGAGAGCGTTGGTATGGAGCAATGAATGGAGAAACGCACGAGGCGTTTGATGAGGTAGGCAGTAAGGTGATTGGTAGCAAAGAAATTGTAGAGACGTGGCACATATGCTCCTATACGCTCAACCGTCGCCATTCGTGAGACCATAAAAGAGCGCCATTCATGCGGTGCGAGGCGTTTCCACAAGGGTAGTGCATCGCGTCTGAGTTGCAGGATTTCGCTACGGAGGCGTGTCATATCAACATTGCTTGGGCACTCACTGCGACAGCCCTTACATGCCAAACAGGAAGAAAGAACTTCGTTCACCTCAGATGATGTTACTCCATGTGGGTCACGTGTCAGTTTTTCACGCAGCACATTTGCTCGCGCCCGTGTGGTAAGCAGTTCATCTCTTGTTACCTTGTAAGCGGGACACATAACACCTCCCATAACCATAGACTTGCGGCAATCTCCTGCCCCATTGCAGCGTTCGATACGACGAAGCAAATCCGAAGTAGCTTGTCCTATTTCATAACGAAGATACGAGTCCATAGGAGGTGTATTGACAATCTTACCCATATTGAAGACACCACTGGGGTCAAACGTTTGCTTGAGTGTGCAAAAGAGTTGATAGACCTCATCGCCATACATGAGTGGGATGAACTCTCCCCGCAAACGCCCGTCTCCATGTTCTCCTGATAGGGAACCGTGATGCCGTTTGACCAGCAAGGCTGTTTGTTGTGCCACTTGTCGGAAGAGTTGTCTATCGTGTGGTTGTTTGATATCCAACACGGGGCGTAAGTGCAACTCACCCGTGGATATATGCCCATAGAAGACACAATCCAGATTCAACTGTGCTAACATCTGCTCAAAGTCGTGCATATAAGCAGCCATTCGTTGCGGAGCGACGGCTGTGTCTTCGATAACGCCAATGGGTTTGGCATCATCATCCGTTCCCGTGAGTACGCCCAAACCTGCTTTACGGAGGTTCCAGACACGAGAGATGTCTTGTGCAGAGGTTAGCGTATAGCGTTTAGGGGTTGTCTCAGGAGGCGTATGATCGGTCAGTTGAGGATGATTGCCCCAAAATTCAGAGACGAGGATAGCAGCGGGAAGGTGGTTGACATCAAGATGTAGCACCTCCATATCGCGGCGGGCAGTAGGATTGGATAGAGCCAATTGCAGGATTTTGCCATCGATGAGTTCTACAGCAACCGGTTTCTGCTCCAAGGCTCGCAGGTTGGCCTCCCAAGCATCGTTGATATCGTCTAAGAGTTCACAAACGATTCGTTTATTCTCCGGAGGCAGTGGATCCAGAGAGAGAGTAATCTCCGTAATGAAAGCCAATGTTCCTTCGGAACCGGTCAGGAGGGCACATAGATTGGGGTGCTTCCCGCTCATGAGGCACTCATCCAGTGCATAACCGCATGAGCGACGACGGATGGAAGGTTCAGGAAACGCACTCCGGATGCGCTGGCATTGTTCGGTATCGTTTTGCCAAGTATTCAGGACATGCAGGATATCGGCAGCCAATTGCGAATTGGGGTCATAATCCGTATGGTCGGGATAGGCATGGACAATCGTTCCATCTGCCAAGACAGCCCTCAGTCCAATGACATGATGTCGTGTAGAGCCATATATGAGCGAATGGGTTCCACAGGAGTTATTACCCACCATGCCTCCGATGCAGCACCGGTTGGATGTGGATGTTTCCGGAGAGAAGAACAGTCCATGCGGGCGCAGTGCCAGATTAAGTTCATCTCGGACGACACCGGGTTGGACACGTACCCAATGTTCGTCGGCATTGATTTGGAGTATTCGATTCATGTACCGGCTCACATCCACGACGATACCGGCCCCGACCACTTGTCCGGCGATGCTGGTTCCCCCTGCACGAGGGATAAGGTGTGTATGGCGTTGACGCGCTTGAGACAGCAGTTCGCGAATATCATCTTCGTTCTGCGGATATGCAACACCCATAGGCATTTCACGATACGCAGAAGCGTCCGTAGCGTAAGCGATACGATGGATTGAATCGGTGAAGATTTGCATGGTTAGGCAGAGTGCATTCGACGGAAAAGAATGCTATAAACGGTACGGAAAAAGTATTTGACATCGGTAATGAAAGGGTGTGCAAAGTACTCGTCCAGGTAGTTGTTTTCAGAGGCACAGAGTTCATCAAATGTTTTAGGGTGGTCTATGTAGAACGGCGGAATGAGTCCGGGTTTGCAGCGTGTACGTTTGTCTTGCAGTTCAGGCGGATATTGCGAGAACATCGCTTGTGAGAGCGGACGCACGCCCACGAGTTTGACATCTCCCTTTAGCCAATTGATGAGCATAGGCAGTTCATCCAGCCAATAGCGTCGCAACACTCTTCCCCAGTCGGTGATACGCCAATCGTTATCGGATTTATCAGCGATATTCATGCCGCCATGTTGGTCAAAGACGTACTTTTGGATATATTCCGAATAGGGGTGCATGGTACGTAGTTTGTAAAAATCAACGATTTTTTTATCTTTACAAACACGCGGCAGCCGGATGAGAGGTCCGTAGATCTTGTTGTTCTCCTGCGGATAAGGTTGTGAGTGCCGATGTGCAAACACGTAGTCCACTTTCCCCATCGAAACCACCTCGTCCACCTCAAATCCGCAGTAGTACAAACGTCCGAGCACTTCGGTTTTGGAGAGCATGCGGCGGTGCCCTCCCGTGACATCATAGTACAAACGAGAAAACAACATCAGACGCGGAATAACGCGACGCACAACGAACCATGCAAGAACGACCAAGTAGTTGATTCCCTTGGGATAGGAAGCCAGAATCTTAGCCTTGGTATATTCCTGTGGGTGGTAGCAGCAGACATAGTTGCCGTTGTCGGGAAGTTTCTGATTAACAATACAAAACCGGCGGTTGATACCTTTGGCATCGTTGAGGACTGTCAGGTCAACAAGGGTGAGGTACGCATAGTCAGGGATTTGCATAAAACTAAACCGATCGCGGTTGGCAATCGCCTTGGTTTGTCGGTTGTCCAAATGAGCCTTGCTAAGCAACATTTGATAATCTTCCTCCGTAGTTAGAGAAAGTACGGACTGATGAATAGCCTCAATGGACTCCGGTGAGCGTTGTTCGCTCGGATGTCTGACAAAAGCATCGTTTCGCTGCTCAATCGTCATGGGTGGAGTAGTCATATTGAGGGCGTACTTACGATAGTGTGCAATCAATATCCCTATCGAATCCATCAGCATGAC
This sequence comes from Candidatus Colicola coprequi, assembly GCA_018065765.1. GTDB lineage: Bacteria > Bacteroidota > Bacteroidia > Bacteroidales > Paludibacteraceae > Colicola > Colicola coprequi. Next base: position 3,055 of record JAGHSR010000111.1, on the reverse strand, counting down.
AATAATGACACCCCATAGGGCAACCGTAGTGGAGAATGTGGGCTGATAACCATGAATAATGTATATCAACGCGATGGAACAGCCACCGGCAATCAGCATGGACAAAAACTCCTGCCAAAACCAAAGTTCTTTGTACGAGCGATACTTGCGTGTGAGCAGTCCTGCCACCAGCCAGACTATCATCATAGCGAGGAACACATGACAATAGACGAGTATTTGACTCTTGTGTGCAGCGACGCGCCATACCATACATATGGCAAACGAGATTACCCAAAGGATGATATCGAATATCAACTGCAGTTTGCTGAAATTAGGTTTATCCTTTTTCATTTAGTCATGTATATCAGTATGCGTTTGACAATGTTTTTGAGCGACTGGAGCAGGAGTTCTTGGGTCCAAGCGACAGTCGAAGAAGTCCAGCGCTGCGGGTGGGTAGTAATCATCAGGTTACGATGGAGCGCATGTGAAGAGATAGCATGTATCACATCAAACGTGGAGTGGTAGGTAAGTCCTGCGGCAGTCCATTGGTCCTGGTAGCGAGGAATCTTGTCACGCACGGACACCTTGTAGCCATCAAAACAACGTCCCGTATCGGTCAGATAGAGACAAGACGAGAAATCCATATCAAAGTAGGGTTCACCGATAATGTTTTCGTCGTGGTAATTGTAGTATTTCCACAGGTCACGTCCATCAAATCGGCTGGTCGGCGCACCGTGCATGCAAATAGTGCAGACCGGATAGAACCTACGGAAATAGGCAAGTGACCGGCGGAAATGTGCAATAGCCTGCGTCGTATCGCCATGTACAAGAGCCATATCTTCGTAATGGTAGCCTATCTCATGCCCCAATGCGGCAATAGCACGGATCAAATCCGGTTGATTGCTCTGAGGAACAATGCGAAAATAATACGATGCACGTATGCCAAGTTGATGTTCTATCTGCGCTATTCTCAGGCTATTCAGCGGTCGCATATCCACATCATGGCGAAGGATGACGTAGGGGGTATCGGGCAAAGTGCCCTCGCCTTGTGACACGCAATACTGCTCAAAGGTGAGGAAATGATACCCCGCCTGCTGAAGTGTTGTAAGAAGATGACGATATGTTGATAAGGTAAAATCTCGCATCAGTTAGTAGAGCACATTGAGCACTTGTGCCAATTTGACACCCGCCAGATATAATTGGTAATTGAGCGTATTTTTCCAATGATAGGCATAGTGGTAAGCATTGCCATCATATTGGTAGTCGTATATCTCAGAAACGACATTATACGTATGACGCAATTCATCTTCACGCGAAAGAGCTTCTATCTGACGCCGTTGGTGTCCATAGGTATCTATGAGATAGGTAGCATACTCGGAACAGGAAAAACCGACATATTCAATGAGATAGGTGTCCCATACCGTATGCAGATTGGTATTTCTGCCAAACCACTTCATTTTGACCATATTCCCCCCTTTATCATCCTCATGGGCGACATGAGTTGGACAACACCTATCTCCCACAAAATGCACCAAAAAGACGAGTGCGTCATGATTGGTTCGGTCGGTAGTCAACAGCGTTGTCAGACTATCCGTTACACGAAAGAGATTGCCTACATGCGAAGGATAATCAGTCAGCATGGCAATGAGAGCCGAGTCGGACAAGCCCGACGATAAGTTCTGAAAATGCCAATCGTAACTGGTAGGATAGATGGTATCGTTTTTGATTTCATCCGGCCAAGTTGAGTAATAGATGATCCCGCGCGTACCTAAAATATCGTCCACGTGCTTGCGCGCGCGAGGTGTGAGATACTGATAAGCGACAGAGGCGACGATACGATGCCCCTGCGGTCCCCATGCCAACAAGTCTGGAAGGGAAAAAACAAAAGCAAAAAGAAAGAGAGAATAGAGTTTTTTCATAAAGACGGAAACCTACCCCGCCCCACAACTATGGAGCGGAGTAAGTGTATTATTTAAGAATAGTGAAATTATGCTGTGGAGATGCGTAGCGGTTGGCAGGGATAACGTCGCCCAAAATGTGAAAGTAACGAAGCAGCACGTTGGTATCCTTGATAGGTTCGCAATCAATAGGTTGTGCCGATGCAAACATGCCGGATGCACCACCATTGACTAAGGTATAATTGAGTCCTCCTATGGTGTAAGTGGCAGTTGGGTCAACAGGTTGCCAGCAGCCATTGATCTCTACCTCAGCCTCAACGACACGGCGTGTCGATGCCACGCGAGCAAACATGTTCCATTCGTCCATTTCCACCGAAGTGGGGATAGTAGGATCGATGGTATAACGCAAACCACTGAAAATATGGAAATCTCCGTTTTCTTCGGGATAAAGCATAACGCTGACTTCCAAAGCGTCCAATAGTTGCTCGCCCGTAATGGAAACGATACTGAGTGTATTGTTGAAGGGCAAGAGCGAGATGACATCGCCCATGGTGATATTCCCTTGGTGCAGAGGAGCACGGACGCTTCCTCCATGAATACATCCGATTTGTGCACCGGACACCGCGCGCATAGCGTCTGCCACCAGATTAGCGAGAGCTGTTTCTTCTCGGCGCACCAAGCGTTTTCCCTGTTCGTTGCAGTCGTTTAATGTTACTTCACAGTGAGCGACCACGCGCTGCACTTCTGCCTGCAAAAGTTGCTGTACACTATCAATAACATGACAGACCCTCTCGCTGCGAGCAGCATCTTTAGTAGGAAGAAGCGCACAAGAGATGTTGCGCTTCGGCGTAATAGTCAGGGCACCAATATATTGAAATTTGGTTCCCGTGGAAGCCAAGATAACACTATCGCCGTTGGCATTGGCAATGCGGCAATTGAGCACATGGTGTTGATGACCATCCAAAACGGCATCGATACCTATGGTAGAGCGAATCAGAGCAACACTATTGTCTATTTCCGTATCGTCGCCAAGGTGGCTGAGTATGATGACATACTGTGCGCCTTGTTTGCGAGCCTGCATGGCTGCCTGCTGCACCAACGAGAAAGTCTCCTGCTGGTGAAACGTATATACGGGATTACCATCCGCATCACGAAAATAGGTAGGCGTAGAGGTATTG
>JAGHSR010000138.1 GCA_018065765.1 Candidatus Colicola coprequi | reverse complement strand
GCCTATGAAGCATCTTTAGAAAAGTCTTAACAACTATCCGTACATTCAAAATGACCGGAACAAAAAGAAAATACAAACAAAATAATTAATAATCTTTAATTTTCAAAGACAATGAAAAAAGCATTTTTGACCCTCGTAGCTTTCGCTACGCTCAGTTTGCCACTATTGGCAACCAACCCAGTTATTACTGCCATGCCTTCTCTCACAGTGGCTCCGGATGCACACGCTGCCGGTTTGGGTGACATAGGCGCTGCCACTACGCCGGACATGAACTCGCAACGTTGGAATGCAGCCAAGTATGCGTTTATTGACGAACGCGGCGGCATCACTGCCAGTTACACCCCCTGGCTCAGAAAATTGGTAAGTGACATCGATTTGGCTTACCTATGCGGCTTTTATCGTTTTGATGATCTGCAAGCCATTTCTGCTTCCTTCACGTATTTCTCTATGGGTGCCGTACAACTGACCGACTACTCGGGAACGGCTTTTCAGGAAGCACACCCCAATGAGTGGGCATTGGATGTAGCTTACTCGCGCAAACTACACGACTATGTCAGCATGGCTGCTACCTTGCGTTTCATGTACAGCGACCTCAACAACGGTGTTAACTCTTCGGTGACGACACAATCCATCGAGCTTTATCCTGCTTGGACTATGGCTGCTGACATCTCTCTCTACTATCGTCAACCGATTGAGTTGCCGATGGGAACCAGCCACTTTGCTCTCGGTTTCAATCTGAGCAACCTCGGTGGTAAAATGTCGTATGACAAGGGAGAAACACAAAACTTCATTCCTGCTAACATGCGTTTGGGTGTCAGTTACGAACTGCCGTTTGACAACTACAACCGCTTGCAGTTCTCTGTGGAATGCAACAAAATGTTGGTTCCAACTCAGCACTCTAAGTATAGCGTAAACGAAGATGGAGTTCAGTTGACCGGTCAAGACCTAACCGATTGGTATAGCAAACTCTCTTCTCCTAACGGATGGTGGCAGTCTTTCTGCGATGCACCGGGTTATGTGGATGAAAAAACAGGAAAAAATGTTTCTCCGGCTGCTGAAGAGTTTCAGGAAGTACAATGGGGTGCCGGTATCGAATATAGCTACAACCGTCAGTTCTTCGGACGCGTAGGTTATAGCCATGAGAACTACTACAAGGGCAATCGCCGTTACTTCACTTTAGGTGCCGGCTTCAAACTCAGCATTGTTCGTTTGGATATTGCCTACTGCATTGCCACAGCTGCCTCTAACCCACTCGACCAAACGATGCGCTTCACGCTCGGCTTTGACCTGTACGGAATCAAGGACCTCGTCAACAACAGAAAATAATCCCAATCCACAAGTCCTATGCGTATTGGTTTTGGATATGATGTACATGCTTTTGCCCCGAGTCGCGAATTGTGGCTCGGGGGAGTGCATGTCCCTGCGGAAATGGGTCTGATGGGGCACTCAGATGCCGATGTAGCTATTCATGCACTATGCGATGCCCTGTTAGGAGCCGCAGCACTGCGCGATATCGGTTATCACTTCCCCGATACCAAAGGCAACGAGTTTGAGGGCATAGATAGCAAAATCTTGTTGCGCCGAACGATGGCTCTCATTCGTGAAGCAGGATATGAATTGGGGAACTGCGACATTACCATCGCGGCACAGGCCCCTAAACTTAGTCCTTATATTGAGTCCATGCGCGCCTGCTTGGCGGAAGTGATGCAAGTCACCATCGAACAAGTTTCCGTTAAGGCTACCACCACCGAGCATTTGGGATTTGTCGGACGCAAAGAAGGTATTGCTGCTCAAGCCGTAGTTCTACTGAACGAATAGTTCTTCGTCACCTCTCGTGAAGGAGTACTTCGTTTTTCGTGAAAAACCGAACTAATCCGTACACGCAACGTAACATTAACGTAACATTAACGTAACATCAACGTAACATGAAGCAGACGCTATCTATAGTATTGCTGATGGTGAGCGCCTTGTTGGCAACCTCACGTCTGCATGCTGAAACAACCATTACACGTGATACCATTCAATTGGGTTCGGACACTCTGCTCGTTATCGAAACGGCATGCGCTCCCATTTGCTCGTCCATCGTGCGCGTGTATGACACAAGGTGGCAGTACATAGGTGTACTCAATCCGCCGTTTGCCAAAGCTGTTTTTCCGGAAGCATACATAGAAAACAAACGCCTCCGCTGGCGCGACAACACCTATCTCATGCTGGATGAGGAAGAAAAGAAAGCCATTCAAAACAAGCAATAATACTATGCCTATCTATTTAATCGGCTATATGGGAGCAGGCAAAACGACCGCAGGACGAATCGTAGCGGATTGGTTAGGATGGTACTTCGTTGATTTGGACGAAGCTTTTCAGGAAATCCATTCACTATCCACCGCCGACTATATTCGTCAATACGGGATAGAGGAATTTCGCAAAAAAGAGAAATTCGTCCTGGAAGATATAGCCGATATGTCTCCTTACGAGAACGTAGTCTATGCTACCGGTGGAGGGTATCCCTGCTACGAAGACAACATGGAGTGCCTGAGCGAATTAGGAGTATCCGTTTATATCCGTTGGACTGCTGAGGATTTGACACACCGACTAATGCTTACCGACCTGAGCGAACGCCCCGTGCTACAAGGAAAAAGTTACGATGAACTGCTCGCTTTTATCCGACCTCAACTGGAAGCACGCACGCCTTACTATGAACAAGCCACTTATACAATAGACGCCCCCGGGTTTCGCGAGGACGCTGACCAACTAATAGCTGAACAAATATGTCAATTAATCAACTGCAAGACGAAATAATAGAAGAATTTACCCTCCTGGATGATTGGATGGATCGCTACACGCTCCTCATTGATTATGGTAACGGATTGGAGCCTCTACCCGAAGCGGACAAGAACGATCGCAACCTAATTGATGGGTGTCAAAGTCGTGTTTGGTTCACTGCCGAGATGCAAAATGGAATGGGTGTCTATCGAGGAGATAGTGATGCCATACTTGTCAAGGGCATTGTGGCTCTGCTCATCCATGTATTGAGCGAACACTCACCCGAAGAAATAGTGAACGCAA
>JAGHSR010000063.1 GCA_018065765.1 Candidatus Colicola coprequi | reverse complement strand
ACCATCAAAAACGGAGCTACACTCACCATCGAAGGCTCTTCTGCCGGCCGAGAAACCTACGGAGACATCATCGTCGAGAACGGTGGCAAACTGGTTATTGAAGAGACTTCTGACTCTGTTTGTGTACAAAACGTCTATCTTGCTACATCCTTTGGCGAGCACTCATCCAGCCAAGTCTTAGCAGCCGACCGTCTGACCGTTCATGGCAACGCATTCTTCGATATCACTTGGGCTGATAATGCCAACGCGCAGAAATGGCATGCCTTTACTGTACCGTTCCCTGTGGATGCACGCAAAGGTATATATGACTTGGACGGCAACCAACTGACCAACGAAGTCAATTATGCCATCATGTCTTACCACGGCGACGTGCGCGCACAAGGCAAGTACGGCTGGGCTAAGTTCCGCAATATCATGACACCGGGTACTTTCTACCTCATGACCGTTGATGGTACTATCCCAACTTTCCGCTTCCGCAAAACGACTGAGGGCAATCTGGCTGCTACTAACCTCTTACAGGTGGCTCAGTTCCCTCATAGCGGCGATGCACAAGTCACCGACGCAGGCTGGAACGGCATAGGCAACTCACAACTAAGCTATGTTTCCGTTGACGCTCCTGTTCAAGTGCTCGATCCTGTATCGTACACCTACGAACTAATGGTAGCACGTTCTACCAACTTCACCGTAGGTACTCCGTTCTTCTATCAGGCAACTACTGACGGCACTATCGTTCTATCCGAACCTAACGCAAGCGCATACTATGCCCCACGTCGCATGTCTGAGCCCGAGATTAAGAACGTGGACGTTACCTTGGCTAATGACCGCTACACCGACCATCTCTATCTCTCCGCTACCGATGAGGCTACTGCCGAGTATCAGATTGGTCACGACCTCGTGAAGATGACCATGACGGCTACTCCGTCTGTTCCGCAAATCTTCGCTTTGGCATACAACGCCAGCCTATGCATGGTGGACGCTCCGTTGACCAACGATGAGGCACAAGTGTCTATCCGTCTGTATGCTCCCGCCAACGGCGAATACACCCTGTCTGTGAGCAACGACGCTGCGGCTGATGTTTATCTGCTGCACAATGGCATGCCGGTTTGGAACTTGAGCGAGAGTGCATATACCCTCGACCTTGAGAAAGGCAATACCGAAGGTTATAGCCTGCGCCTGCGCTGTGCGCACAAGCAAACGACCGACATCGACGTTGTTAACGGTTCCGACGAGAGTGGGGTACAGAAGGTGATTATGGATAACCAACTCTATATCCTCCGTGCTGGCTCCATCTACGATGCACAGGGACGCCTAATCGACTTCCAGAGATAATGGGTGCTAAAGTCGCCGCAAGATGAGAGGCTATTTTTTCGATATGGACGGAACGCTGATTGATTCGATGCCGAATCATGCTAAAGCGTGGAAACAAGTGATGGCCAAGTACGGTATGTGTTTTGCTCCATACGAGTGCTATCTCAACGAGGGGCGAACCAGTCGGGATATGATACGCATATTAGCCGATCGGCAAGGAGTGACGGTTTCGGACGAGATGATGGAAGCCATCTATCGTGAGAAAACGGCTGTGTATCGTCAGATGGGTGACCCAATCTCGGTTTCCGGGGTGAGCGACTTGTTGCAGTATCTGGCAAAAGACCCATCCAATCAGATTTGGGTCGTCACCGGTGGCGGACAAGTCGATCTTTGGGAACAATTGGAACAACTGTTTCCTGGTATATTCCACCCCGAATACATGATTACCGCTTTTGATGTGGTTCATGGTAAGCCTCATGCAGAACCTTATCTAAGGGCATGGGAGCGCAGCGGACTGAACAAAGAAGAGTGTTGCGTAATCGAAAATGCACCAATGGGCATTCGGTCAGGCAAGGCTGCCGGACTATTCACTGTAGGTGTGAATACAGGTATTCTGTCGCTGAATGACTTGCACGAGGCTGGTGCTGACAAAGTTTTCTCCAACATGCACGAACTACGGCAATGGCTGGAAGATATGAAAACTGAGTCGTGAGTTACTTACCTCACGCGGATGCGCTGACCTATTTGAAGAATAGATGTTTCCTTGATGTGATTGAGTTTGCAGAGAGTGGAAACACGTGTATGGTAACGCGCGGCTATCCCGCTGAGTGTGTCACCCGAGCGAACCTTATGAAATTGCGCTTGCTGCAATTGCTTGAGCTCCATGTAGTGACTGTAAGTGCCCTTCTTGCTTAGTAAGTACTCGTTGTTGGCATTCAGATTGTTTTCTATCAATTTCCCTGTCTCAAAATTAACCAGTTTTTCGGGATTAAAGGCATTACCCAAAAATCGGATTTCCCAATGTAGGTGACTGCCCGTGCTACGGCCTGTGTTGCCGCCTAACCCAAGCACCTCGCCTGCAAAGATGCGTTCGTTTTGGTAAAAGAGTGGCTGAGATAGGTGCCCATAGACTGTCTCCAAACCGTTGTCATGACGAATGACAATGAAGTGCCCATACCCGCGCGGGTCATAACCTACAATGCGTACCATACCGTTCCACGGACAACGAATGGAATCGCCTACCTGCACCTTCAGGTCTGTTCCAGGATGAAAGCGGTTGCGAGGCATGCCAAATCGCGAAGTGACATAGCCGGGGTGGGGAAGAGCAAACCCTTGCATTGAAATGCGAATGGAGTCTGGAA
>JAGHSR010000109.1 GCA_018065765.1 Candidatus Colicola coprequi | reverse complement strand
AATCACGTATCGCACGTCGTTTTGGTGAACCTATCTTCGGTCCGGACAAGGTACTTGACAAACGTAACTATGCTCCTGGACAACACGGCGTAAACCGTCGTAAAAAGAATTCCGAGTACGGAACTCAGCTCGCTGAAAAGCAAAAAGCTAAATACACCTATGGTGTTCTTGAACGTCAATTCCGTCTCTTGTTTGCACAGGCATCCCGTCAAAAGGGTATTACCGGTGAAATCCTGATTCAACTCCTTGAGAGCCGTCTAGACAACATCGTCTATCGTTTGGGTATTGCTCCTACACGTGCAGCTGCTCGTCAGATGGTTAGCCACCGTCATATCACTGTTGATGGTAAGGTGGTTAACATTCCTTCATTCCAAGTTAAGCCCGGTATGATTGTAGCTGTTCGCGAAAAAGCAAAATCTCTTGAAGTGATTGCTGCTTCTTTGGAAGGATTCAATCATACAAAGTACTCATGGCTTGAGTGGGATCAATCACAAATGTCAGGTAAGTATTTGAACATTCCTGCACGTGAAGAAATCCCTGAGAATATCAAGGAACAATTAATCGTTGAGTTGTACTCTAAATAATCATTAAAATTCATGGCAATATTAGATTTTATTAAGCCCAATAAGGTTATCATGTTGGAGTCGAGCAACACGAAGGGCTCATTTGAGTTCCGTCCGCTCGAACCAGGTTATGGAACTACAGTAGGAAATGCAATTCGCCGCGTGCTTCTCAGTTCGCTGGAGGGTTTTGCAATCTGCTCAATCAAGATCAGTGGTATTGATCATGAATTTGCTACTATCCCTGGTGTTATAACCGACGTTACAAACCTTATTCTTAATCTTAAACAAGTGCGTTTTATCCGCAAACAAGGAATAGAAGAGACTGGAGAAGTCGTTTCTTTGCGCGTATGCAAATCGAAGGCTTTCACTGCCGGTGACTTCAATTCTGTACTTCAATATTTCGAGGTTTTGAACCCTGAACTCCTCCTTGCTGAGATGGATGAAACAGCTGATTTCGAGATAACGATTACCATCAATCGTGGACGTGGGTATGTCCCCGCTGATGACAATCGCAAAGCCAACGATCCGATTGGTACTCTCGCTATAGATAGCATCTATACTCCTATTCGCAATGTTCGCATAGCTGTGGATAGTTATCGTGTAGAACAACGTACCGACTACGAGAAGTTGACGCTCGAAATCACTACTGATGGAAGCATCACGCCTAAGGATTCTCTGAAAGAAGCTGCCAAAATTCTTATCTACCACTTCATGCTCTTCTCCGATGAGAAGATAGTCTTTGAAGAGGAATCGACCAAGAACGACACTGCTCTTGACGAAGAGATTTTGCGTATGCGTCAGTTGCTCAATCAGCGCTTGCAAGATATCGATCTCAGTGTGCGTGCTCTCAACTGCCTCAAGGCTGCTGAGGTGAATACACTGGGTGAGTTGGTTAAGTACCACCGTGCTGATTTGCTTAAGTTCCGTAACTTTGGTAAGAAATCTCTTACCGAGTTGGATGAATTGCTTGAACGCAACAACCTTGCTTTCGGCATGGATATTAGCAGATACAAACTTAATGAACAATAATTTTAACGCGTAAACAACAATGAGACATAATAAAAAATTCAATCATCTTAGCCGCAAAGCTGCTCACCGTGGCGCTATGCTGTCGAATATGGCTTGCTCACTGATTATGCACAAGCGCATTTCGACTACTCTTGCTAAGGCAAAAGCTCTTCGTATTTATGTAGAGCCTCTTCTGACTCGTGCTAAGGAAGATAATATGGCTAACCGCCGTCTCGTCTTCTCGGAACTCAAACAGAAAGAAGTTATCAATGAACTCTTCCAAAACGTTAGCGAGAAAATCGCTAATCGTCCGGGCGGTTACACCCGCATCCTGCGTACCGGCTTCCGCCTGGGTGATGCTGCAGAGATGTGTATCATTGAACTGGTTGACTACAACGAGAATATGCTTAAAGACACCAAAAAGGCTGCTAAAAAGACTACCCGTCGTGGTGGAAAGAAAGCTGCCGCTGAAGTTGCCACTGAAGCTGCTCCCGCTGAAGAAGTTAAAGCCGAATAATATATCGTTTTTGATAATACAAAAGAGCTACTCCAACAAGGTAGCTCTTTTGTTGTTTACAATTATAGCCCGCTTCGCAGCGAGCTATAATTCACAAAAAACACTACTAATCAAATAACACAATTTTCCATTTTAATTTACAATCATCTTGTATCCTCTTCCATGTACTGCTAACAATTGTACTTGATTGGCAACCGGTCGAAGCAGGTTTCTCAAATGGTTGATATAGACTGACAAGGAACGTGCAGCAAAGTAATCATCAGTCTGCCATAGCGTCTTGAGTATTTTGCTCCGTTCCACCATCTGATTTTTGTTCTGGCACAACATCAGCAATAGGTCACTCTCGCGTGCAGATAAGTGTTGACCGTCCAAGGTCTGACCAACAGAATCAAAATGCATACCGGCGAGGTTAAATTTCACAGCTAATTGACTGTCATTCTGCTGAATGCGTCGAATCATTGCTTCTATCTTGCAAACCAATATATCTAGCGAAAAAGGTTTGGTAATATAGTCATCGCATCCTAATTGGTATGCTTTGATAATATCCTCTTTGGCAGTATGAGCTGTTACAAAAATAACCGGCATAGTGTTGACGGTGCGAATTTCCTCTAATACTTCAAACCCCGTTTTCTGCGGCATGGAAACATCCAACAGACACAGGTCGTAGTGCTCGGAATAGAACTTCTGCAACGCTGCCTGACCATCTTGTACCCAATCAATTTTGTATCCTATATTAGATAAATGTTCCACAATAATGGTGCTCAGATTGGTATCATCGTCTGCAAGTAATATGTTTATTTTGTTTTTTTTCATCTTTCTTTGTTTTTACATTCACGGATGAACAAATATCGTGCCAAAGAGAAAAAATGCAAAAATATTTGCAAGCTCCATTTTTTATTTGTAACTTTGCGCCAAGATATGAAAATACTACTCATTTTGACAGGAGGAACCATTACGATGGTTCGTAATGCGACTACCGGAGCACTACATCCGGCTGACTTGGAGACATTCAAGGCTTTTGTGCCGGAATTGTTTGCTTCGGATATTCAGGTGACTATGTTGCCTTTTTCGCCCTTGGTAGATTCATCGGATGTGCAACCTTCCGATTGGCAACGCATGGCACGCGCGGTGTACGATAACTATGCTGACTACGATGGCTTTGTTGTCCTGCATGGTACCGATACGATGTCTTATTCTGCATCTGCTTTGAGTTTTATGCTTGAAAATTTAGGCAAGCCGGTTGTTTTTACCGGAAGTCAATTGCCTGTCGGTGTGCTACGTTCAGATGCTAAGGAGAATTTGCTTACTGCCATCGAAATCGCAGCTGCTAAGCGCGAGAATGGCGAGGCTATGGTGCCGGAGGTGAGTGTCTTCTTTGAAGGTACATTGTTCCGTGCCAACCGAACCACCAAGAAGAATGCAGAGCACTTTGAGGCATTTGACAGCTACAATTATCCATCTTTGGCAAAGGCCGGTGTGCATATCACCTATCGCACCAATCTTATCGCTACGCCCAAGAATGCGCCTCTCCGATTGCATGAACAGCTTTGCCAGAACGTGGCACTGCTCAAGTTGTTCCCGGGTATTACCGAACCGGTGGTAGAGGCGATATTGACTACTCCTAATCTGCGTGGCGTCGTACTGGAGACCTATGGCGCAGGGAATGCACCATCTTCCGATTGGCTCTACCAGCAGTTGCATAGAGCCGTCGAGAGAGGTGTGGTCGTGGTGAACAAAACGCAATGTTCTACAGGCTCTGTAGAAATGGGTAAATATGAAGTGAGTCTGAATCTGCTCAAAGCAGGTGTACTGTCGGGCTTTGACATCACCACCGAAGCACTACTGACCAAGATGATGCTTTTGTTAGGAGAATTTCCAAACGATATAGACAAAGTTAAACAATTATTACAAAAACATCCCTCTTTGGGGAAATAACCACTGAATAACATGAAAAATCAAGAACCTAAGGCTTTGTGGAACAATTTTTATAGCCTGACACAAATTCCACGTCCATCCGGTAAAAAACAAGAAATCAGTCAGTTCTTAGCTGACTATGGTCGTTCACTTGGTCTGGAGACCATAGTAGATCAGATAGGGAATGTCATCATTCGCAAACCTGCATATCCCGGATACGAGAACCACCCGGGTGTCATCTTGCAGGGACACATGGACATGGTTCCTCAGAAGAACAACGATGTTCCATTTGACTTTGAGAAAGATCCTATTCGTGCTTATGTTGAGGACAATGGTGAATGGGTTACGGCTGACGGAACCACGCTGGGTGCAGACAATGGTATAGGTGTGGCTGCTGCTATGGCTATCTTGGCGGATAAGAATGTGGTACACCCTCCATTGGAGGCTTTCTTTACGGTAGATGAAGAAACGGGTATGTACGGAGCTAACGCGCTCGAAGGTGGTTTGCTCAAGGGGCAAATCTTGCTCAACTTGGACAGCGAGACCGAAGGTGAACTGTATATCGGTTGCGCGGGTGGAGTAGATACCACTGCTATGTTCCCCTTTACACCTGTTGAAGTAGAGGCTGGTGATATTGCACTGCGCATCAATCTGACAGGATTGAAAGGTGGTCACTCCGGTTGTGATATACATTTGCAGCGCGCCAACGCTAACAAACTGCTTTTCCGTTTCCTCAAAGACGCAGTAGCTAATTACGAAGCACGTTTGTGCACGGTGGAAGGTGGCAGTTTACGCAATGCCATCCCTCGCGAGGCTAATGCTGTCATCACAGTTCCTGCAGAAGGCAAGGACGAAATGTTGCAACTTGTCGATGATTACGAGGACCTCTTCATTCGTGAGTATGACGGTGTAGAGGACAATATTCAATTCACCGCTACGGAAGTGGAGTGCCCTAAGACCCAAATGCCCGAAGATGTGCAGGATTTCCTGATTCACGCTATTTGCGTGTGCCCTCATGGCGTATATCGCATGATTCCTGAGATGCCGGATGTGGTTGAAACCAGCAACAACTTGAGTACCATCAAGATGGAGGGCGATGCAGTTAAAGTATTGTGCCTCACTCGCTCATCCGTTGAGAGCCGCAAGGAGGAACTGCGTCAGATGATTCACTCGGCTTTCTCCATCGCAGGTGCAGATGTTACTTTCACAGGTGCTTACCCGGGTTGGAAACCTAATGTTAAGAGCCGTATCTTGGGCGTGATGAAGGATATCTACCAAAAGGAGTTTAATGCTGAACCGCGAGTTATCACTATTCATGCAGGTTTGGAGTGCGGTATTATTGGTCGCAACTACCCGGGTATGGATATGATTTCCTTTGGACCTACCATCGAACATCCGCATAGTCCCGATGAGCGCGTCAATATCAAGACGGTTCAGAAGTTCTATCACTATATTTTGGCTACGTTAAAAGAACTTTAAGTGTTGCTCTGATAAGGGATAATAATTGCTTTTGCTCCACCATGCTTCTTAAAACTTACGCAGCAGCGCTACAGGGTATTCATGCCGAATTGGTCACAGTAGAAATACATGCTGTGCCGGGTGTGAATTTCTCTCTGGTCGGTTTGCCCGATAGTGCTGTCAAGGAGAGCCGTGAGCGTATTTTCGCTGCTATGCGGGTCAATGGATTTAGCGTTCCTCACAAGGAAATAACCATCAATATGGCTCCGGCTGACTTAAAGAAAGAGGGATCTGCGTATGACTTGACATTGGCCATCAGTATTTTGGCTGCAACAGAGGCTATTCGTACAACGCATTTGGATGAATACCTGATGATGGGTGAATTGAGCTTGGATGGCACGCTTCAGCCCATTCATGGTGTTCTTCCAATAGCATTGTGCGCACGTGAAGCGGGCTTTAAGGGCATTATTCTGCCGTTAGCCAACGCACGGAAAGCTGCCGTAGTACAGGAGTTGAGGGTTATTGGGGTTGAGTCATTATTGGATGTGGTTCGTTTCTTGAACGACCAGCAAACCATCGAACCGACCGCTGTGGACATCAACTCGGAGTTCATGTTGGGGCGGCAAATGACAGACATAGACTTTCAGGATGTGCGTGGGCAGGAGAATGTACGCCGTGCTATGGAGGTAGCTGCCGCAGGTGGACATAATATGCTGATGGTCGGACCTCCGGGCGCCGGCAAATCCATGATGGCGAAACGTTTGCCGTCTATATTGCCTCCTCTCTCGTTGGATGAAGCATTGGAAACGACTAAGATTCACTCTATAGCCGGATTATTGGAAAAGAACCAGTCCTTGGTTACTCGGCGACCATTCCGCAGCCCTCACCATACCGTGACGGAAGTGGCATTGGTGGGAGGAGGAAATAATCCTCGTCCGGGCGAAATCAGTTTGGCACACAACGGTGTGCTCTTCTTGGATGAACTGCCTGAATATAAACGCTCCTCTTTGGAAGTCTTGCGGCAGCCGTTGGAGGATAGAAAGATTACTGTGGCACGTAATAGATTGAGTGTGGATTATCCCGCCTCGTTCATGTTGGTGGCTGCTATGAATCCTTGTCCATGTGGGCACTATGGCGATCCCACTCATGTGTGCACGTGTACGCCTACACAGGTACATCGCTACAAAGACAAGATTAGCGGACCGCTTCTTGACCGTGTAGATATTCATTGTGAGATACAGGCTGTTCCATATAGCAAACTCAAGGAACTGCAGCCGGGGGAGAGTAGTGAAACTATCCGTGCTCGCGTTGTTGCTGCTCGTCAGATTCAGCAAGAGCGCTTTGCCGGTACGGGTATCCATTGCAACGCGCAAATGACACCTAAGATGCTCCGCAGGTATTGTCAGATTGATGCACGGGGTGATGAACTATTGTCTTACACAATGAACAAGTTAGGACTATCTGCACGTGCCTACGACCGTATTTTGAAGGTGTCGCGCACCATTGCCGATTTGGAGGGCTCCACTACCATCCAAGTTACTCACCTCATGGAGGCTATCTCTTATCGTTGTCTGGATAGGCAAACGTCTCTCTAAACTCCTGTCCTTTGTTGGATTGTGGGGATAGTCGAGGGTTGACCGACACTTGGCAGACAGTTGTTAAGCAAGTAGAATTATCGCAACAATAGTAATCACAACATTATGATTGGAACAACTGAAATTATCGTTATTGCCCTCATCATCCTGTTGCTCTTTGGAGGAACACAGATTCCGAAACTTATGAAAGGATTAGGCAAAGGAATCCGTTCTTACAAAAAGGGTTTAGCCGGAGAAGAGGACGATGAGAAGACGGATGACGACACTAAGGAAGAGAAAATTTGATTCATCGAATATGTCTTTTGGGGCACACTTGGATGTTCTTAGAGGTGTGCTTGTTCGTTGTGTTTTAGCTTGGGCAATAACCACTGTGGGTGCATTCTTATTGCGCACCCCCTTGTTCACCATCCTTCTGGCACCCTCTCGACCTGACTTTATTACATGGAGATTGTTAGAGAAGATAGGTGTTTCTTCATTTGCTGATTCCCTATACTCCAACTCCTCGATATCGCTCATTTCCACTGAACTTACAGGGCAGTTTATGACGCACGTCCATATCTCTTTGTGGACAGGATTCTTATTGGCGTTACCCTTTATCATTTGGCAACTCTATCAGTTCGTACAACCTGCACTCACGGAAGTATCCAGGTCCTCTTCATTTCATCGTCCCTTGATATGTGTGTCGGCTGTGGTATTGTTTTTCGTAGGAGTGTTATTGAACTATGGAATAATATTCCCGTTTGCTTATCGATTTTTGATTACCTATCAGGTCAGCGAGTCAGTGGCTAATATGATTACGTTAACGTCTTATATCGGCACATTCCTAACCCTAAGTCTTCTCATGGGAGTACTGTTTGAATTGCCGCTATTGGCATGGATATTGGCTTCTGTCGGATTACTAAGAGCCTCTATCTTGCGCCGCTATCGTAAGCACGCTGTCGTGCTTATTGTTATTTTAGCAGCAATCATCACTCCCACAGGCGATGCTTTCACTTTGCTCCTTGTTTCTATACCAATCTATTTCCTGTACGAATTGAGTATTGGCATTGTAGCGCGAGTGAATAATAAATGTGACTTACACTAACCGATGCAGAATTGCCGGCAATGCGTTCGCCAAGATACAAAAAAACTGCCCCACATATGGAGGCAGTTTTTTTATAGAATATACCTATAGGTAAAGAATTGCGAATTACTTCTTCATGAACTTCTCGAAGTTAGCTTGGATATTCATATCCTCTTCGAACGAAGGCAGAGCGATAGGTTGTTGCAGAACGGTGAAACCATACTCATCTGTCTGAACTTGTGCAGGAATTTCACCAGCTTGGTACTTGAACTCTTGACCAAGCTCCCAACCGGTGCTCGTCATCTTAACTTGTGTAGAATCGGATAAGTCAGTGAATACACCAGGAATACCAAACTCATCGGTGAGTACTTCACGAGCATTGAGATCAATGTAGTCCAGTTTATACATATATTCGTTGGAACCGTGGTCGCTACCAACAGAGAATTTACCACCGGTGATGATGCCGTTATATTGCCACAACGGGTTAGGATATGCTGCATACGAACTCTCTTCTGCATCATATTCCATCATTTGCAGAGTAGTTCCGGTAGTACCATAAACTTGAGCGAACACCAAATTGTTATATCCCTCTTGAGTCAGTTTCTTGTTTGCGTTGAAGTCGTCGAAGAACAAAGGCATGTATTTCATCAGAGTGTCGTTGTTGAGTTGACCAATTTCCATGTGGTGTTGTTTGGTGCGTGCAGGCTCGGATTCCATATCTACTATAAAATCGCCTAATGAGAAGATAGTACTTACGCTGATTCCAGGGTTGAGCTCTGCAGGAGCCAAAATTGCAGGAGAATATCCAATAATACAAGCACCCATTTCAGAACCAGCAAGAACAAGTTTATTACCACCTGCTGGAGCAAAATAGACTCCGCTGAACAGTTGTACGCGCATCATAGCCGTATAGGCATTCAAGGAGTCAACACCCAATTGTTCGCAGAGAGTCTTGTGATAGTACTTAACGACGGTGCTATCAATGTCAGGAACAGTCTCGCCAGAAACAGGATCTTTGATGGTTCTGTAGCCGATGTATGCTTCGGTGAACTCCAAATTTTCCACTACAGATGCTACGGTAACTACGCAAGTGCCCTTGGCTCCGGAGGTAGCATCGGTGCAAGTAATGTTAGTGGTGCCATTATTGATACCGGTAACAACACCTTGTGCATTAACGGTAGCTACTTCTTCGTTTTCAGAAGCCCATGAGATTTGAACTTTGGTGCCGGCTGGTGTTACAGTATAAGCCAAACGAGGGCTTTGCTCACCAGCTGCCAATTTCAGGGTTGCAGGATTGATGGTGATGGTTACACCATCCTTAGGATTTTCCTGTTGAGGATCATCGCAACTTACCATAAAGAGGCTTGCTGCGCAAAGGAGCA
>JAGHSR010000128.1 GCA_018065765.1 Candidatus Colicola coprequi | reverse complement strand
AAACCGATGAGAACTTGTTCGAAATCGGAGAGTGGAGGCCTTCGTCGCTTTGATGGGGGCGTAGCCACCAGCCCGTGCGACCGAAGTGCCGAACACGAATGTCTAAAGTCGATTACATCAAGCCCATCGAGGCTCTTCATGGCAAACTGCAAAAATCCGACAACGTCGGGTTCGCAAAACGCCAAATCGAAGGCACTAAGTACACCTTCACACGCAAACCGTCTTACAACCACGAAGCTAATGCTGCTGAACTCGCCGCTCGCACTATGTTTGGCAACGTCGCTAAGTGGACGGCAAACATCCTATCTGACCCAAACAAGATTCAGACTTACATGACCAAGTTCAAACAGTCTGGCAAGTCGGGTACGATGACTCTCCGCTCTTTCGTCTTCAAGGACGTCTACAACAACTACGACGAACACCTCGCAAAGATGGAAGGCGATGCGTAACCTACCAAGCCTAAGCCTTGCCAACAATGGGACTTCCAACCTGTTTCCACCGCGCACGACTTAGGCTCTTCCTTTTGCATTCTGCATTTTGCATTCTGCATTTAATAATTCTCAATTCTCATTTCTCCATTCTCCATTCTCCCTCCCCCTTTTGGGGGGCGGGGGCTCCATTATCCAAGATATGTTTTGAGGACACGGCTTCGTGTCGATTGACGGAGTTTACGAATCGACTTCTCCTTAATCTGACGCACGCGCTCGCGCGTGAGGTGGAAGTCTGCACCGATTTCTTCCAATGTTTTTTCAGGGCAACCGATTCCAAAGAACTTACGCAAAATCTCCGCCTCTCGCTGGGTGAGTGTGCTTAGAGCACGATCAATTTCACGCGAGAGAGACTCGTTGATAAGTCCGCGATCGGCATTGGGAGAATCCTCGTTGACCATGACATCAATCAAGCAGTTGTCTTCACCTTCAACAAAAGGAGCATCAACAGACACATGCCTACCGGACATTTTGAGTGTTTCGGCAATCTTCTCAACAGGAATATCTAATTCCTCAGCCAACTCTTCTGCACTGGGTTTACGTTCATGTTCCTGTTCGAAGCGTTGATAAGCCTTGTTGATCTTGTTGAGAGAACCGACTTGATTGAGTGGCAAACGTACAATACGTGATTGCTCCGCCAATGCTTGAAGAATAGATTGACGTATCCACCAAACAGCATAAGAGATGAACTTGAATCCACGTGTTTCGTCAAATTTCTCAGCGGCTTTGATTAGACCTAAATTGCCTTCATTAATCAAGTCGGGCAAACTAAGCCCCTGATTTTGGTACTGTTTAGCCACAGAAACAACGAAACGGAGGTTAGCACAAGTCAAATGCTCCAGAGCAGCCCTATCGCCATTGCGAATGCGTGCTGCCAACTCCACTTCTTCATCAACCGGAATAGTAGGAACGCGTCCAATCTCCTGAAGATACTTGTCCAACGAAGCCGATTCTCGGTTGGTGATTGATTTGGTAATTTTAAGTTGTCGCATATAGTTAATTACTATCTTTTTGTGATCCGGCCGGGATTCGAACCCGGGACCCACAGCTTAGAAGGCTGTTGCTCTATCCAACTGAGCTACCAGACCAGCGGCCATAGCCGCACGAAACCAATTTGCAAAATAGGGCTGCAAAGGTACAGCTTTTTTCTGAATGTTGCAAATTAAAACTCACTATTCGCAAAAAAACTGCTTTTTTTACAATAATTTGTCAAAAAGTTTTTGCAAATCGGGTTTCCGAGAAGCTCCGACATGTCGATTGACCAGTTCTCCATTTTTGAAGAAGAGCATGGTAGGAATGTTCATAATACCAAATGTCTCGCATGTTTCCGGATTTTCGTCCACATTGAGCTTGCCTACACGAATCTTGCCTTCGTACTCAGTACTCAATTCGTCCACGATAGGAAGCATCATTTTGCAAGGGCCGCACCATGGTGCCCACAAATCTACTACGAGGGGCTTCCCCTCAGCTAACAAAGTTTGAATGTTAGCATCTGTAATCTCTAATGTCATAATGTTTATATATTTTAATTTATTTTTTTCAAGAACTCCATTCTCCATTCTCATTTCTCAATTCTCCATTCTCAATTTAATACGTTTTTTATCCGGATGTTGCAGAAGAATTTCTGTGATTTGGTCCTCCAGATAAGTTTGTACTGCCCGTTTGACAGGTCTTGCTCCATTTTGTGGGTCGTATGCCTTATTCAGCAATTGAGTTTGTACCTGCTGAGGAATAATCAAGGTACGTCCGGAGTCATGCAAACGGCGACGGAGGTTGTCTATCTCAATGGTCAATATCTGGGCTATGTGTTCTCGATTGAGTGGGGCAAAGAAGATGAGGTCATCAATGCGATTGATAAACTCCGGAGGGAAAGTGCGGTTGAGCGCCTTAGTGAGTGTTTGCTGTGCAATGGTGGAAGTTATCTCTGCTGCGCCAAATCCTATTCCTGCACCGAAATCGCGCAGCTGTCGCGTCCCGACATTGCTGGTAAGGATGATAATGGTGTTACGAAAATCCACACTATGTCCCTGTCGGTCGGTCAACCGTCCTTCGTCCAAGACTTGCAGAAGCACGTTGAAAATATCGGGGTGAGCCTTTTCAATCTCATCAAATAGCACAATGGAATAGGGCTTGCGTCGAACCGCTTCGGTGAGTTTGCCTCCATCCTCATGCGCAATGTAACCGGGAGGTGCTCCTACCAAGAGAGACACGGAATGTTTCTCCATATACTCGGACATATCAAAACGGATGACTGCATCCCTTGAGCCGAACATCTGTTGCGCCAAACATTGTGCCAAATAGGTTTTTCCAACCCCTGTAGAGCCCAAGAAAAAGAAGGTGCCAATAGGTCGTCTTTCATCCCTCAGTCCTAACCGTGAGCGTCTAATGGCATGAACCACGCGATTGATTGCCTCGTCCTGTCCTATGATTTGTTGCCGTAGAGCACTATCCATGAGAAGCAGTTGTTCGTTTTCCTGTTTAGCCACACGCTGCACCGGCACACCTGACATCATACTGATTACCGACGCTATATCACCGGCAGTAACCGTAGGCAGTGATTCCGGATTGTGTTTGGCAATGGACTTGCGTGCTCCTGCTTCGTCCATAGCATCAATGGCCTTGTCCGGCAGAGCACGGTCGGATATATACCGTTCGGATAATGCGACACAGGCTTCGAGTGCATCATCGGTGTACTTCACGCGATGGAAATCACCATATTGCTGACTTAGGCGATGCAGAATAGCCAGTGCCTCTTGGTGTTGAGTAGGGGTGACCATCACTTTTTGGAACCGGCGTTCCAAAGCACCGTCTTTCTCAATTGAATTGCGGTATTCGGCTGTCGTGGTAGCACCAATACATTGCATTTCTCCTCGAGACAAAGCCGGTTTGAGGATATTGGCGGCATCCAGCGACCCTTGTGCGTTGCCGGCACCTATGATGGTGTGGATTTCGTCGATAAAAAGGATGATTTCCGGGTGGTTGCGAATTTCCGCCACCAAATCTTTCATACGCTGCTCAAACTGACCACGATAGGTCGTTCCTGCAACGATAGATGCCATTTCCAACGATACAATACGATGTCCCGCCAAGGGTGATTCGCCACGAACGATACGCTGAGCCAATGCCTCAACAATAGCCGATTTGCCTACACCCGGTTCGCCAATGAGGATAGGATTGTTCTTTTTACGGCGCGCCAAAATTTGTGTCACACGTTGAATCTCTTTATCTCGTCCTACCACAGGGTCAAGCAGTCCCTTTTGAGCCATTTGCGTCAAATCGCGACTATACTTATCCAAAGACGGCGTGGAAGATTTGTTCGATGATTTTTTGTTTTTCTCTTGACCAAAAGTGCCACCTGTCAATTGGGAGAACAATCCTCCCAAGCCGTAATTCTCGTCATCGTTTTCTAAATCATAATCGGCGGCGGAATTGGTCGTGTTGGGTTTGGGATAAAGCTGTTCCACCCGTTCGTAGGTTACGCCGTAGGTTTGTTCTAAGTAAGAGGCAGGAAAATTGATGCGCTCATGCAAAACCGACAACAACAAATGTGCCGAACCAACGGCATCACACGAATAGTTTTCAGCTTCGATGACAGACAGACGGAGTATTCGCTCCATTGCACGAGACAACGGCACAGAGGATGATGTGGTGCCGGGTTTGCCGGTAAGCGAGGCATTGTGATCCAAAGCCGATTTGAGTTCAGATGGATCGATGCCCAAACGAATAAGATACTGAAATGCCATACCGTCAGCAAGCCTCAGCACTCCCAAAATCAGGTGTTCAGGAAGTATTTGTGAATTGCCCAAGCGTTCTGCCTCTTGACGGGCATATTGAAGAATAGTATTGTAATTAACTGTATAATCCATAGAGGTTAATTATAGAAATGGAATGCCAAACCTGCTCGGAAAACATCCGGATTGAGAGGATAGTAAGGCATGGAAAAATATTGACGATTCATAAAAGAGGCATTGAAATGCTGATACTGCGCGAAAAAGCGCAAGCGTATCAACCGAACAAAGAAATTGGCATACACACTCATCACAGGGTAATTGCCCACTTTGATTTGGTCTTGCACGCAGAACTGTCCTGTAGCTGGATTGAGCACAGGGGCATAGTAGGACGTATTGTACTTGAGGTCCACACCAATCTGCGCATCCAATGCTTTGAACCATACGCCGTGGTAATATAGGTTACTATACAAAGCAATGGTTGGCAGCGGAATGGCAGAGGATGATGAATATTGGTAAACCACATTGTTATCCATGTTCACCCACGGAGTGGTGATGTTGAGTTTCACATCGGCAGAGAGAACACTGATGTTATTAGTTGACTGAATGGGAGCACCAAAACCCTCGAAATAGAGATAGTTGGTAATATTCTCGTAGTTGACGCCGAGGGCAGGTTTGATCCAACGAGTGGGATAAGACAGTTCGCCTCCTATATGCAGGCGATAGAGCGCCTTGAGTGAGTCGTTGCGCCAACGGAAGTGGTTGGAGTTGTAATACGAATAGTAGAAATCCGGCGTTTCGCGATGAAAAGACGCTTTAGCCGCTATGTGCATCGTATCTTTGCCTAAAGAGATGTGTCCATTGAGGTATCCGTTGATTTGGAAATCGCCTATTTTGCGTCCTACCAAACATACATCCCCTCCAAAGCCATAGAAAACATATTTCCCGCGATTTTTGTATAATTCGCCTCCCACGAAGGTGTTGTTGCTCCAACTATATTTGCATATCGTATCCGGCATAAGGTTGAGAGGCGTGGACAGCAGCTGTGAGTAGCTTCTATCTTTGTGAGAAAAAATAGAATCGGACTGCCCCACTCCGTACAAATGCCGCTGAAATTCGTTGTATGCATACACCGTTGCGCCAAACTTGAGGACAGTATTAAACTCCTCCTCAAAAGTGACAGAGAACGTGTTTCGGATGGTAAGAGTAGATGCTGAGTCGCGTGTCGAACGAGGGTTTCGATAGTTCATACCGTAGTATCCGGAGGGGATATTTTTCTCCAGATAACGTCGATTTGCCTCGTTGATGTCTAACACATGACGAAAAGTAGTCACAGGCACATAGTTGACTCTGACAGAGTCGTGCACTTGCCACTTGCCATTCTCGTCTCGTTCGCGGTAACGGACTTTTTCCTCTCGCTCGGTACAGATGCTGTAATAGTGATTGATATAGCCGGATAAATATCGGAAACCGGACATTGCTTCGATGTTGGTAGGCATTGCATCTGACTCCAAACTACCATTAATCAAATCATCCATATTCATCAAACCGCCATTTTCGAAATTGGATAGTGTGTTGAAAGTAAATGCAGCTTGAATAGAATAGTGGTCTCCGTTGTAGGAACCAAACACCGACCCATTGACCGTTTTACCGGCTTGTGATTGGTAGTGACCGGCATCGTTGAGGTAGTTGATAGTCATACCGAAATTGGATGTGGGAGTAAAATTGCCGGTAAAAAAGAATTGCAAGTCGTTGGCCTCGTGATAGGTGGTAAACCCTTTCTTGTACGAGATACCCGAATAAGGAGTGGTGGTGTTGTAGAAACGGACATCTTGAGGGGTAATCGTATAAGGATCATATTGGTTGGCAAACAGACAATCCGTTTTGCGAGTTCGCTGAAAATAGATGGCAGATTGCGTAGGCGACACCAAGTTGCCATTGGTATGATTGAGTATAGAATAGTCGTACAAGACGTCCCGCATAGGGAAATTCAGGTACGATGTATCTTCTGCCACAGACAACGAATCGGGCAGAGCCAAAGGATGAGTCAGGCGCCACGCACGAACCACTGTTTTGGGCAGTTTATCTCTGGCACTACAGAGCGAACTTACAACAAAGCACGCCAGCAACAGCAGACATATTCGACTATTCTTTAAGAGGAAACGCATTACTTCTTTTTGAGAGCTTTAATCTTACGATTGAGTTCAGCAATCTCTTTTTCCTGATTGGTAATGGTTTGTAAGAGCGAATTGAGTTCTTCGTTCTCGATAGCGGTTGGATACTGCTCATCAACACGTTGCAAGAAATCAGCTAGGATATTCATATAGTTGATAAACGCGTCGTAAGCTGACTCGAACGTAGAACCGCCTCTGTCCACGTGATTCATGTAGTGCAGATAGTTGATATCCTGTATCAACAACCAATCGTTCTTGATTGATTTATCTTGGCACAAATGCACTCGCTCTGCGACGGCATAGAGTTTGAGCAAAGCTTCCTGTTGCAGGTCATTGCCGTTAAGCACACTCAAATCTTTACCGTCACCGGTCCATGTGAGAGGATAAGGCGAGGATATAACATCCACGGGAGCAATCTTTTTGGCAGCCTCAGACGGAGTAACAAAGCCTATATTCTGCTCAATAGCATAGTACGGAAAAGCTTTTAAGAAATCAAAGATACCCGTTCCTACCGGTTGCCACACACCAAACGTTTCGGCACCAACCCAAATATTGACAATGTTTTCCTCATCAGGGAATGCTGCTATTTGATGAGCGAATTTCTCAGCATCCATTGGGAAGAATGATGATGCAGGATCCGAGAAATGGAAACTTAGGTTGTCAGACAATGACATATTACGCACTAGCACGCGTTGCTTGACAGACAAACACGACTGATAAACATAGTTAGGTGATTTCCACGACAAAATATGTTTAGCTCCCTCCGTCATGATGGTCTTGTATCCCAGCTTCATGGCCTCAGCAGCGATTTCATCTGAATACAGCAACTCAGGATTCCACAAAGTGGATGATTGTTGTCCAAATAGGTTGCTCGTTTTCTGGGCATGTTTGACCAATTGATCGGCAAATTCCGATTTGGAGTAGTGGGCAGCCAACGAATATGAGTATGTAGAAGCCACTAGTTCAACGCACTTAGTGTCACAGAGTTCTTTGAGAACATCTATCATTTCGGGGGTGTATTGTTCAAACAACTCCAACTGAGTTCCCGAAACGGATAAAGCACAATGGAAGCGCCCTTTAGACAAGCGAATCATCTCAAGAAGCGTCCGGCATAGCGGCATAAAGGACGTATTGACCAACCATGTCAGATGTTCCTCCGTTTGCATGTCATCGTAGTAGTAATGGTCCTGACCAATCTCAAAAAAGCGATACCTCTTCAAGTATGTCGGGGTATGCATTTGAAAACATAAACACAGGTTTTTCATATATCTTAACTATTATCCAATTAACAATGATTTATTACTTTATCGTAGATGGCGCGCACTTTCAGTCCGGCATCATACCAGCGGATATTATTCACTTCCTTGCGTCCTTGTTCGCTCAGTGATTTATATATAGCCGGATACTTAACGATTGCGTAGATAGCATCTGCCATAGCATCGATATCCCAATAGTCAGTTTTGATGGCATGAGTAAGTATTTCAGCGCAACCCGACTGATGAGAAATAATACTTGGGCAACCGACTTGCATGGCTTCCAATGGGGAGATTCCGAAAGGTTCGCTCACACTTGGCATGATATAGACATCGGAATCAGCCAGTACTTCTTGAACTTGCCGCCCGCGCATGAATCCGGGGAAATGAAAACGGTCAGCTATGCCTCGTTTAGCAACCAAGTCTATCATCTTGTTCATCATATCACCCGAGCCCGCCATAACGAAACGTACCCCTTTGGTTTTCTCCAACACGCGCGCCGCAGCTTCGACAAAATACTCGGGTCCCTTCTGCATCGTAATACGCCCCAAGAATGTTACAATCTTATCCTTATGCGGATGGTGCACAAATTCTTCGGGATGTTCCAATGGTTCTACGGCATTGTGCACTGTAGAAACTTTAGCGGGATTTTGTCCATATTTCTCGATGACTGTTTGGCGAGTGAGATTGCTTACACACATGATATGATCAGCTTCGTCCATACCACGGCGTTCGATAGCATAAACAGCAGGATTGACATTGCCACGTGAACGATCAAAATCGGTGGCATGAACATGTATAACCAGAGGTTTGCCGGAAATGTATTTAGCCGTTACGCCCGCAGGGTAAGTCAGCCAGTCGTGGGAATGGATGATATCGAACTGTTCCGAGCGAGCCAACACGGAAGCCACTGCTTCGTAATTGCCAATCTCTTCTATCAAATTGTCCGGATAACGTCCCGAGAACTCAATACACCCGCGACCGGGTACATACACACTATTGGCACCAATGATGCGAAGAAAAGACTGGTCTTCATCACCCCAAGGTTTAGGTAGCACAAATGTGATATGCATGTCTTCCTGTTGTGCCATGCCTCGTGTAAGGCCATAACTTGCCGTACCTAAACCACCCAAGATATGGGGTGGGAACTCCCAACCAAACATCAATGCATTCATATTCTTATGGTTACTTTACTGTTTTTTGTTCAAAATGTTTCATGGTATCCATTACCGATATCACAGCTGCTACGCTTGGCGCATACGTCATGCCGCCATGTCCCTTGTATGGAGGGTTTCCGTCGTATAACTCATTGATTGAACCAACGCAAAGTTCGGACATCTCGGTCTCATATCCCACCAATAAACGTTGCATAAAACTGAGTCCTGCATGTTTGTAAACATTCATGTATGCTCGTGCATATGCAGCGATGGTGAATGGCCAAACCGGACCGTTGTGGAAATTGCGGTCCCGCTCTTGCTGTCCGCCAATATAGACAGGACGATAATCGCCACTCTTAGGAGACAACGTGCGCAAGCCACGCGGGGTAAGCAGTTCCTTAGTACATATATCAACGACTGCCTTGCGTTGGTGTTTGTCTAATGGTGAGTACGGCAAGGATGCCGCCCAAATCTGATTAGGACGCACCTCTCGGTTGTGGTAATCATCCACTACATAGTCATCCAGATAAAATCCGTTCCAGAATTTTTCCACAAAAGATTCTCTCATAAGAGATGCCTGATACTCCATCAAGTCGGCTGCCTGTTCGCGGTCTATTTGGCGCATCAGTTCAGCGGTAAAGAACATCGCATTGTACCACAAGGCATTGATTTCCACTACGTAGCCGCTTCGAGGTGTAATCGGGCGATTGTCTTCCACAGCGTTCATCCACGTAGCGGGACGAGATACACCATCCACCCAGAGTAGACCATTGGGATGAAGGAAAGTGCGGGGGTGATATTGGCGGCGGTAGAAGTCGATAATACGAACGCACAAAGCCCCATACTTGTCAGCGGCCTGCTTGGAGGAATACTTATGTGAATATTTTTGTATAGCACGGATGAACCATAACAAAGCGTCCGGTTCGTCCAACCCGCTCAAATGAACCTGTTGTAGATTGCCGTCCAGGAACGCAGTTACTTCGTGAACAGCTGTATTGTCCATAATCGCTTCCCAATACTCAGGACGATCTATATCCAATGTGCAGGACGGGGTGGCAAAAAACTCTTCTCTGGCGGACGCGTGAAACCAAGGATATCCAGCCAACAAATAGCAACGATCACCTTCTCGCTTGTAAAACTGTCCTGCCGAGTTCTTGAGACAAGCGAACATATCGTCGCGCGATATGCGGCGCTTGTATTCTTTGTTCCACGTTGATTTGAGTGTAGCAGGATCACACTCGGAGATACCTGCAGAGAAAATAATCGATTCGCCTTTTTTGATAGGTACTTCGAAATAACCGGGAACCATCAGATCTTCCTTGTATTCGTATCCGCGTTCCTGTTCCTTCTGATACTCAATGTTCTTGTACCATTGAGGGTTATGT
>JAGHSR010000120.1 GCA_018065765.1 Candidatus Colicola coprequi | reverse complement strand
ACACTTTATTGCTGATGCTGTCGCCCACCAAGTCGGTATGGGCTGATAGTTCGATGGTGATGTTCGGATTATCGTTGAGTAACTTGACCAATTGCTGCAATCCTGTCTCGCTGGCTGCAGTCAAAGTCCATTTGCCAAACTCGTAGAAGATGTTATCCATCGTTACAGGACGGGAAATGGGGGCTAACGTAAAGTTCTGAGTATAAGTTCTGCTATCCTTTAGCCCATTGGTGTTAAATTCCCATTTACTATTTAAATATCCGCGCGAAGTGACCAACATGACATAATTGACATCCTTTTGTAATTTGACATGATAGGTGCCATCGCGTTTGACTTGTAGTTTCTGATTCGTTCCGTTGTTGCCAACTAATCGCATCGTACCATCAATAATAGGATCACCATTGTTGTCGTTTACGTTACCTTCAATGGCAAACACCATTTCCGGCAATTCGAATCGATAAATCTCATCATAACCCTTCTTTTGTCCGCGATTGGAACTGAAATATCCGTTTTCGGTCTCTCCCTCAAATGTTACGCCGAAGTCGTCTCCCCGACTGTTGAATGGAATAGCCATATTAAAAAGATTCCATGTCGGCACAGGCTCTTGTGCCACGGAGTCAATGATGAGGATGGTGTCTTGTCCGGTGGGAACAGCTTTGAAAATATCCAAACCACCATACCCGGGATGACCGTTGGATGAGAAGAACAATACACCATCTTGACGAATGCAGGGGTAGAGTTCCTCTGCAGACGTGTTAATCTGCGGTCCTAAGTTATATGTCGCTATGCATTCACCATTATCCAAAATGGCCATCCATATGTCTTTGCCACCATATCCGCCCGGAGCGTCAGAGGCAAAATACAACGTATCACCGGTTGAATTGATAGACGGATGTCCTACTGTGATACTGCTGTCTGCAAAGATTTTTAGTTCGCGGGGTTCACCCCATTCCCCGCCCGCGCGAGCGGATGTATATATATGTGCCCCCAAATCTTGCCCATTGATAGGCTGCGAAAAGGTGAAGTACATGGTTTTCCCATCGGGTGTAAAACTGCACACACCCAATTCTGCCGTACCTGCTTTGTTTTCAGTACTATCATTCCCATTTTCTCCCTCACTCTCACTTTCGCCGTCACCATAGAGTCCTTCTGGCAGAGTGATATCTTCCCATTTACCATTGGCATCCTTGCGCGAGAAGTATAGATTGAATGTTTGTCCCCCTGTGACAGGACTAACGCGTTTGGTTTTCTTGGTAGAAGTTTTCTCGCTCCGATTGCTTGTGAACATGAGTGCGTCTCCATCTTCGCCAATGAAAGCAGGTGCGAAGTTGCTTGTGCGCTTTTGATTAAACTCCTTCGCTATTGTAACTTTGTATCTGCCGGGGTTTTCCCGCCATGTGTCATACTGAGAGCAAGCCATCGAACCGGCGCGGGCTACGTAATCATCGCAATGCTGCTCAAGGTAGATTTGATAATTCTTGGCTGCATCCTTGTATTTGCCTTGGTACTGCTGCACCTGCGCCAAATGCAAATAGACTATCGAATCGGGATAGTGATAGCGGATAGCGTTTTGAAAACACGTAACCGCACGTTGGTGGTTGAGAATACGATAACATTCCCCCTGCCTAAACGCCACATGAGCTTTAAGAGGTTTTTCGGTTTTGGAGCTGATACGCGAGTAAACACTACGGTAAATTTCAGCAGCGTCATAGTACTCGCCTATATCGTATTTCTTATCAGCTCGTTTGACGCGCGTTTTGATACTACATGATGTCAGTCCTCCCAATAGGAGAACCGACATCAATAGCCATATCAAAGAGTGTTTATTCAATATGCACGGATTTATACCAGTTCGTGAATAACCAATCCGCTGCGTAATTTGGGCTCAAACCATGTCGTCTTAGGAGGCATAATATTGCCTGAATCGGCGATATCAATGATTTGCTGCATCGTAACAGGGTAGAGTGCAAGTGCCACTTTCATTTCACCCGAATCGACACGGCGTTTCAACTCGCCTAATCCACGGATACCGCCAACAAAGTCAATGCGCTTGTCACTACGAAGGTCTTTGATACCCAAGATCTTATCCAAAATCAGGTTAGAAGAGATAGTAACATCCAGTACACCAATAGGGTCTTGATCGTTGTAGCGACCGGCTTTGGCTGTTAGACTATACCACTCACCTGCCAAATATAGGGAGAAGTTATGCAATGCGCAAGGCTTGTATATGTCAGCTCCTTTCTTTTCTACGACAAAGTCCTCTTCCAATGCTTTCAAAAATTCTACTTCACTCAATCCATTCAAGTCTTTAACTACGCGATTATAGTCAATGATGTTGAGTTGGTTGTCGGGGAAGCAAACTGCGAGGAAATAGTTGTACTCCTCATTACCGGTATGGTTGGGGTTTTGCTGTTTACGCTCGTTGCCTACCAAGGCAGCAGCTGCGCTACGATGGTGACCATCAGCAATATACATAGCCGGAACTTGCGCTACCAATTCGGTAATGCGGGCGATGTCGTTCTCATCATCTATTACCCAAAATGTATGTCCAAAACCATCGATTTCTGCTACAAAGTCGTATTCCGGTGCTTTGGCAGTATATTTTGCTATAATTTGATCCAACTCATCCACATGCTTGTAAGCAAAGAATACAGGCTCCACATTGGCATCGTTTACGCGAACGTGTTTCATGCGATCTTCCTCTTTATCACGACGAGTGAGCTCATGTTTTTTGATACGCCCTGCCATGTAATCTTCCATCCAGGCTGCCACTACCAAACCGTATTGGGTACGATTGCCCATGGTCTGAGCGTAAACGTAATAGTTCTCTTTTTGGTCTTGTACCAACCAACCATTCTTGCGGAATAGGTCAAAATGCTCACGAGCGGAAGCATAAACCTTCGGGTCGTGTTCATCTGTTCCCGGCTCAAAGTTGATTTCGGGTTTAATAATGTGGTAGAGAGACATAGGATTGCCGGCAGCTTCTGCGCGAGCCTCATCCGAATTAAGCACGTCGTATGGACGGCTGTTTACTTTTAGAACATACTCCTTGGGAGGACGAATGCCCTTGAATGGTTTGATTCTCATGTTGTTAGATGTTTTTAAGGGGTGTCAAATGTTCCCCCATTTATTAAATGTTTAATTTGTTAATGGGGAGTTTTGAGCCCTCCATTAAAATTGGTTGATTATTTGTCTGATTTGGCTGAAGGTTGGTTCATTGAACATGTGCCATTGAACATGGCATTAGGCTCCACAATGAGTGTTTGAGTGCAAACTTCACCTTTTAGATTGCTGGTTGCACGCAGAGCCAAGGTGTTCTTGACGGTAATTTTACCATCTAAATGCCCCATTATTTCAGCATTCTGACAAATGATAGTTCCTTTCAATTTGCCACTTTCACCAATAACGACTTTGCCAGAGCTTTCTAAGTCGCCCTCAACGGTTCCGTCCAATCGAATGTCGGAATCTGCAATGATGGTGCCGATGATTTTACTTCCGGCTGTCAGCGCGTTGTACAAGGTGCTGGGTTGTTGGGGTTGTTGTGCCATAGTTATACGTGTTTTAGTTAGTTTGAACATGTGATTAGGGTCGCCTCATAGGCATAATACACGAAAATATCGCGCAAAATTACCAATTCTTTCTCACATGCGCAAGCGAGCGCGTTTTTTTTTGTTTTATTGTCAAAAAAATTTGTATGTACCAAAATAATGTAGTACTTTTGTAGGCTAATTGTAAGAAGAGTGAAAAGTTTATTGCTAACATTAGGTTTTGTGGCTCTTGCTATGCTGCTGTTGAGCGTTCGCGTTATCCTACGTAAAAACGGTCGTTTTTCCAGTCAGCATTTGGGCGATAATCCCGCGATGCGCAAACGTAATATCGGCTGTGTGGTGTCCGAAGATTATAAAGCACGCAAGGCTGCGGAGAAAAAACTCGACATAAAACATTTATAATATTATACTTATGAACAAAATTCAAATCGTAATCAATTCCGTCTTAGCTGCCGCTGTGGTAGCATTGTTTGTGTTGTTCTTTGTTGACAAAAACGCAGCCAAAACGCAGCCAACCGATGTCACCGAAGTAGCAGAGGGAAACCTGCCAATCGCTTATCTCAACGTAGATAGCTTGTTGGTTAATTACACCTTCGCACAGGAAGCACAAGAGCGCTTGATGAGCAAACAGGAAGACGCTCGTCTCAAACTCAACACCAAGGCTCGCACCTTGCAAAACGAAATGCAGGATTTCCAACGTAAATTGGACAACAATGCTTTCCTTAGTCAAGAACGTGCACAGAGCGAGTATCAACGTATCCAGAAAAAACAACAGGACCTCGAAGAATTAGAGGCTAAACTGACGCAAGACATTTTGGAGGAGAACCAAGCACTCAATTTGCAATTGGCTGACTCACTTACCGCTTTTCTGGAATCGTTCAATGCTGACGGTCGTTTCCATGTTATCCTAAGCAATGCTGCCAAGGACAATGTCCTAATGGCTGACCCTGCTTACGATATCACTTCTACTGTTGTCAACGGCATGAACGCTCGCTATGTGAAGTAATCCATGCGGCGTTGGTCGATTTTGATACTATCGGTATGTCTCTGTGCCTTGATTAATCAGTCTGTTAGGGCACAGAACATACCGGTTCCTTTGACAGAGGTTCGTTTATACGATTTTCTTGACGAGTTGGCTACAGATGGTGTTGTGTCTATCAATACCGCTGTGCGCCCATATTCCCGTGTGCAGGTTGCCGCCATACTGATGGAGGCGCAAACGCGTGATACACTCCTCAGCCGGCGTCAATGCAAAGATTTAGCTTTTTACCTAAACGAATTTGCTCTGGAACGCGATACGATGCGGGAGCAGTTCGTCCAATATACCGACCACCGAACATTCAACCTCTCGCTCTGTAATCCGCAGTTCAGTTACATGACAAGCAACCATCTGTTCAAGATGCAGATTCGTCCCATCTTGGGTATGGATGTTATTGCGTCCAAAAAAGGGGGTATTCTCAAACGATGGTGGGGGGCTGAGTTGCAAATGGATATTGTTCGGCACCTCAGTATTTGGGGATCGCTGCGTGATATCTCGTGGAATGGAGAAATGATGCTACGTGAACAGTATTTCCCTGATAATGCTAAAATCGATGGTGCTAAACTGACCAAAGGGGCTTTTCTCAACAATTTTGCCGGAGTACAGTACAAAGAAGCCAATTACGGTGGAGATTTCTCAGACTCCAAAGGCGGAATATCTGCGTATGCGTGGTTTGGCAGCATCAGCCTGCAAAGAGAGAATATCCGTTGGGGCGACGCTTTCCATTGCTCCAATATCTTATCTGGGCGCAATCCGGCTGTGCCGATGGTCACGCTGCAATTGACACCGTGCAAATGGTTCCAGTTCGACTACTTTCACGCATGGCTGGTTAGTAATGTGATAGATTCTACATACTATTATGTGGAGCAATCAACTGCCGGCACCGAACGCGAGTATCGCCCAACTAACAAATACATGGCGGCTAATATGTTCACTTTCCGCCCAATCAAGTACATCCAGTTCTCGTTGGGTAACTCAATCGTCTATAGTGAACGCAATCCTCAGGCCGCATATTTCATTCCAATTGCCTTCTACAAGTCGTTGGATCATCTTATGACCAAGGGACTTGGAGTCGAGAACCAAAACTCGCAAGCTTTCTTTACGCTGACTGTTCGACCTGTTGATCATTTGAAATTGTATGGCTCATTTTTTATTGATGAATTTCAATTGGGACGGCTGAAAAAGAGCAACAAAGAGAATAATCCAATCTCTTATTTGGTAGGTTTTGACTGGGGTGGGTGGCCTATCAAATCATTGAGCCTCAAGGGTGAATTTATGCGTTCCTATATCGCTTGTTATACGCACTCCATTCCAGCCATCACTTATATGTCTAATTCGTATATGATGGGGCATTATATGGGTGATAACGCGCAGAATATCCATCTTGAAATCTCGTATCGTCCCATTCGCGGTATGTTTATCGGTTTGAGTTACAATCGTGATACCAAGTACAATAGCTACGATTACCTACGGGTTCATCGTGAGAATGGTAAAAAAATAGATGTTGGAGCAGGTATTAGTGCTGTCATCGCACGCAAACCGTTTGACAAAAAGATTTACAATAACGATGAGATTTTGCTGAATTTTGTCTATGAGGTGCATCCCAATATGTTCCTTCGTGCTAACGTGGGCTACAACAACGCACAAGGATATGACAATACTGCCTCTGACTGCAATGCTGAATTTACGGCTACGGCACAGGGCTATCTCAATTCGTATTGCCCCAAGTTCTATCAGGGCAAGAACGTGACTGCCACCATTGGTTTCTCATTTGGGTTCTAACTCTAAACTCCTAACTCTATTACTTCCAGATTCTCTATTGCCTTGCCGTCTATGGTAAAGCGAACGAGTGTTTGTACCGTTTGCCAACCCTGTTTGCCGGCGGCACCGGGATTGATGGTTAGAAATCCCCATTGATGGTCATATTGTACTTTCAGAATATGGCTGTGTCCGCATACGAATAGGTCGGGACATTCGCGTTGAAACATGGGTATCAACCATGGATTGTACCGACCGGGATAACCACCTATATGGGTTAAAAGCACGTTCACATCTTCCACCTTAAATCGGTAAAACTCACTGAGTGAGTAACGTACATCGCCACTATCCATATTACCAAAAACAGCTCGGGTAGGCTTGTACTCTCTCAGCTTTTGTAGCACTTCTGCTGAACCTATATCACCTGCATGCCATATCTCATCGCAGTCCTTAAAATGTTCAAATACACGTGCATCCAGCAAACCATGCGTGTCACTTAATAGTCCTATTCGTGTCATATCTAATTATTTACAAATATCAGTTCCTATCTTTTGCCCCCCTGTAATTAATCTACGTTTATGGGAAGGATTTTCTTTTTCATCAATAACGAAAAGGTTTGGCCGAATGTCTCGGTTAGGCGCTTGCTAATCTCGTCCGACTTTGGCGCATGGCTACAGATATCTCGGAAATCCGTTGTCATGTGCTTGAGGTCGTAGTAGCCATTGTCCCAAGCCAGTTGCATCAGAGTCGTATGCTCGGGGTGCTCCCGAAGCGCCATAAGAGCCGCATGGAAACGGTAGATACGAAGATACTCCTTCGGCGTTAGACCTACATATTCGGTAAAAATGCGATTGAATTGCCGCGGGCCAACACATGCCTCCTTAGCCAGATCACCTAAACGA
Source organism: Candidatus Colicola coprequi (assembly GCA_018065765.1). Classification (GTDB taxonomy): domain Bacteria; phylum Bacteroidota; class Bacteroidia; order Bacteroidales; family Paludibacteraceae; genus Colicola; species Colicola coprequi. Next base: position 2,132 of record JAGHSR010000120.1, on the reverse strand, counting down.
ATATCCGTAGGAAGGTGAGTCTCTATGTAGGCAAACACGCGCATCATTCGCTGCATGTTGATGTCCTCTGCACGTCCGATATCCGCCATTTGCTTCAGGTAGAACGCATCAGCCACTTCAGCATAGTCTTCTATATTTGGCAACTCAGCTAATTGTTGGCTATATTTGACGAATGCCTCGCCTAACTGCTCGTCCGTCAGTTGTTGATCAACGAACTCGGCTGTTGACTTTTTAAAAAACGCATGTACGCCCGCGGGATGAAACTCCACACCGAGTATCACATGCTCACCCGGCTCGAAGTCGATAGCGACATTGTGCATACTGGGACCATAGAGTATCAACCGACCGGTATTGGGAAAGTACATCATGCAGGTGGCGCCATTGGTCATGATACGCTGGGTGCCTCCCGGATATAGGACGCGGAAGGTCAGTGTCCAATAATTGCGGATATATCGTTGTAGCGCAGGCGCCACCGGAATAGGACGAAATTGCATGATGATTCGTTAGACGCAAAAAAGTACGCAAAGGTACGAATGTTTCTTTGAATACGCAAGAGCATATGCGATTTTCTGGCAAATGTCCGTTTTTTCCCTCTTGTTTTATTCGGAAAGCACTACCTTTGCAGCGATTTCAAAATAAAATCACTTTATACAGTCCAAAAAACTTGCGTAAATATACCAAAAAGCATGCCAGGTGTAGCAAGTGGCACACTTTTTGTATCTAACAAGAAAACAATTAAAACTATGTCACAAAATTCAAACAATAATGGTTGTCTTTGGGCACTTCTCATCTTGCTCCTTTGCCCGTGGCTGGTGATTTTAGTACCGGTTTTGTTCGGTTTTATCATGGGAATCTTTGGTATAAGCATGGGCTTGCTCGGAACCGGCATCGGCCTCTTCGCCATCGTACCCGCAATGCTGAGCACAGTTCTCTCCAACGGCTGGATCAGTCTGCTGCTTATCTCTACATTGGTTGCCATTATCCTGCCTATTGCGTTTCTCATCTATGCCGCTATCCGTCTGCTGCGTAGCCACGATCTGCCCCGCTGGCAAACATGGCTGATTATCATCCTTATCTGGCTGCTTTCGCTGGTTGGTATGGTAGTTCCGGCCGCCAAAGCCGTTCACGAATCCGGAGGTATCGAAGCCCTCGAGGAACAACTCTCCAACCAAACACAAGTGTGGGAATACAATTGGAGTAACGTTGATTACAACGACAACGAAGATGACAATAACTGCGACAACGAAGACGAAAACTACTAAAACAATACAATTATGGAAAAGAAATTGACTAAATCTACCGACAAGAAACTGGCCGGTGTATGCACCGGCCTGGCTGAATATTTTGGCCTGGATGCCACGCTGGTACGCGTACTGTACGTTGTTTTGACCGTATTCAGTGCAGGCTTCCCGGGAATAGTTCTTTACATTATCATGACGCTCATCATGCCGGAGAAGACTGCTGAGTAATTCCCACAGCACAAGACCATTCGTAATAGCGAGCCAACAAGCTCGCTATCGTTTTAGAATGTCCATTTTTTCCCTTTTGACATCATCTAAAAGCACTACCTTTGTAGCCGAAAATAAAAAACACAAAAATATGGAACAAAAAATTTGTCAATCTTGCGGCATGCCGCTCACAGAAGAAATCCTCGGCACGAATGCCGATGGCAGTAAAAATGAAGATTACTGTATCTATTGTATGAAGGATGGTGCCTTCACTGGCAACTTCACCATGGAGGAAATGGCAGAATATTGCTCGATGTTTGTCGATGAGTACAACCGTAACACAGGCAACCACCTGACCGCCTGCGAGTACAAACAAGTCTTGCTGCAATACTACCCCAGTCTCAAACGATGGAATGGTGAGGACAAAAACCTTCCGCATGCTGACCATCCGATGAAGCAAGTCTTCATCAACGAAGTGAACGCACTCGGTCTTCCCGAATTGCACATCACCAACCTCTATGTGCTGCAAGGTGCCTTCATCAATCAGCCCTACATCATCAACGGCAACGAGATCAAACTGTTGGACGACAATGCTACTTATTGGGGCAATCAAATCCAACGCTCCAACGGTCGCTGCTACGGCATCGCCTGCGATGAGCAATACATCCTCATCAGCGAGTATGG
>JAGHSR010000157.1 GCA_018065765.1 Candidatus Colicola coprequi | reverse complement strand
TTTTTTGTTTGTTCCGCCCGCCACAAAAAACAAACATCACAAAAAAGTGAGTGTCAAGTGTCGGTCAAGTGTCGGTCAAGTGTCGAGAGAGTGTCGAGAGGGAGAATGAAAATTTATTTGTGGATGTCGGATAATTAGGTTAATTTTGCAGCATGAAATCAACTATATTCATATCAACCAATACCGAAGACTTGCTTCATCGCCATGGTGGCGAAGAGGAACTGACGTTGGTGTTTTGCTTGCGAGGCGAGTTGTGTATCCGTTTAGAAGCAACGGACTATTGCCTACAATCCAATGACATGTTTCGATACATCCGTTCCACGCCCATAGAGACTATTTACCAAAGTGCAGATTGTGAAGTAAGAATCTATACAACGCAGTTGCACTCAATGGACTCTGCATTCTACCATTGCTTACGTTCGGAGGGTGACTGGTGGGGAAAGTGGAACTTTATCATGGGACATCCTATTATTCATCTTGATGAACGGCAACGCAAGATTGGCAGTCATTTCCATGAGCTCATCACCCTATACATGAGCGATGAGAACTATGATTATCGAGAGGAAGCTCTGGAAAGCATCAAACATATTTTTATCTATGAGGTACTGATGTGGATTAAGAACGTTGCTGTTGTCCCATCTGAGGAGTCGGGTAGTGCGCGTTTGTTGTCGCGTGATGCACTCATGGCACAGTTTGTACATTTGTTGGAACAACACAGTCGATATCAACGCGAGGTACAATGGTATGCTGATCAGATGCACATCACTCCCAAATATCTAAGCGATATAGTCAAGCATATTACGGGCAAAACTGCCATACAAATCATCAGAGACCATACTCTCTGCGAGATTAAAAACCAACTCATGTACACAGACAAGACTATCAAAGAGATAGCGTATGACATGAACTTTTCCAGCCTGAGTTGTTTCAGCAAATACGTACATCAACACACAGGAGTATCACCTGCCACACTACGCGCCCAAAAGGCAAAGTAGTTGAATATTTTTACCAACAAGTTTACTATTTTTCCAACATGCCCTGACAGCCCTTTGTCTTGGCATGTTTTTTGCATTATGGATGTTCGACAAAAAACTTCGTAATACAATAAAAACAGAATAAAAGTATGAAAACGAGATTTAATGCATTGACTGTCATGATGACGGTAGTAAGTATGGTTATGGTATCCTGCACGGATGATTTGCATCAGACGGCGGGCGAGTACACATTCAAAACGAGTGGATCTGTAACGCTGACGAGTGGCGATCAATCAGAGACCCTTTTGCTCAACAATGAAACAGGGAGTCTCAGCATTATCAACAAAGATGACAAAGATGGCGGGATAATTTTAACTATCAATAGTTCGTATGGTCCTGTCCAAATTGCTACGGGACGCATCGAAGGGAAAAATGTGCTTATAGATTCATACAAGCGCTCGTTGGAATTTACGGAATTGAAGTTGCAAATACTCCAGCCGGATGTGGTGAAGACGACCTTTGATAATGTGGATGTAACCGGGAACGGCGAACGTTATGGTGATACCATTATTTTTACGTGGACCTATGAGGGTGTTTCCACAGATGGCACAGTGACATTAAAAGGAACGAACATTAAGACCATTGCGACGAGAAAATGAGAATCAAAATAACCATATTACTTCTCACCATTATATCTCTATCAATGACAGCCCAGGAGTTCACCCTTGAGGAGTGTCGGCAATTGGCTTTGCAGCAGAATAATCAAGCAAAGATAGATCGTGAGAATATAGAAGCGGCAAAAGATGTACATCGTGCTTCGGTGGCTAAGTTCTTCCCCAAATTATCGGTTAATGGTGCTTACCAATGGAATGAGAAGAACCTCTATCTGCTGCCGGATGAGGCAGGACTGAATCTCGGCCCGAATGGTTGGCAACAGGTGATACCGGGTACAGGTAATCAGGTCGTTGACCAAAAACTGGCAGAGGCATTGTCTTCCAAGTATGAGCAGTTGCATGAGGCAACGGAGCTAAATATAGAGCACCTCGTTATAGGTTATGCTTCTGTGACGCAACCTATCTTTGTGGGAGGCAAGCTTATCCAAAGCGAGAAACTTGCCAAGTCGCAAATTCAACTCATGGAGATAAAGGCCGAGAAAAATCAAAAAGACCTCATTACCAGTGTGGACGAAGCCTATTGGCGCGTACTGACCGTAGAGAGTAAATACGAGTTGGCTGAGCAATATCTCAACCTGCTCAAGCAGTTGGAAAGTGATGTTACCAATTTGGTGGAAATAGGACTGGCTACCAATGCAGACCTGCTGAAGGTACGTGTAAAACGTCAAGAAGCCGAGATGAATTATTTGCAGGCTACCAATGGTTTGAAACTCAGCAAGATGGCACTTTGTCAACTATGTGGCTTGGATATCAACTATGATATTCATTTGCATGACGATGGGTTGGAAGTACCTATGCTGATCAACGATAGTACCGAAGGCGAAGAGCGAAGCGAACTACGACTGTTGGAACAAGCACGTAAGGCAGCACACGCGGGTGTCATGATGGCCGCTTCTACGTTAATGCCTAATGTGGTAGCAAAAGCCAACTATCTGGCAACCAATCCCAGTCTGCGCAATGGTTTTAAAAATAACTTCTCGGGTATGTTCACGGTAGGAGTGGTGGTAAACATTCCCATAGCGCATGCGGACAATATATATGAGATAAAGGCAGCCAAACATGCGGAACAGACCCTGAGCCTGCAATTAGAAGAAGCCAAGGAAAAAATCCACCTGCAGGCTACGCAGGCTCATCAGGCTGTTGAGTTGGCCAATGCCAAATTGCTCCAGGCCGAAGCCGGCATCCGTAGTGCGGAGGAGAATATGCGTTACGCAGACGAGTCGTTCAAATCCGGACTCATTGGTGCCACCGATCTAATGATGGCGCAAACGGCATGGATGCAAGCCCGTACCGCCAAAATCGAGGCCGCCTGTGAGGCACGTCTCGCGGAGGTCAACTACCTCAAATATTGTGGCAAGTTATAAAAATAAAATAGAAGTCCCCTATAA
>JAGHSR010000072.1 GCA_018065765.1 Candidatus Colicola coprequi | reverse complement strand
CTTTCTCCTCAAATACTCAGCCGTTATTTTGACTTGCATCAATTTTCATATATTTCGGGGAAACCTGAAGACTTTGATGAAAATCAAATAGATGGCACTCTTTATCTTTCTGCAAACTTTACTCCTGACCAAATTGATCGCTATACCAATTTGCTTCCTTGGAGTTTGTGGGGCAATGTTCGATTGATACAAAATATTTCAGCGATTTCGTTGCCCGAAGACACAATTTGTATATCCAAAAACATTAAAGGATGTTTATATCCTCAACTTGTACCCGCAGGGGTATCAATCAATAAATTTGTGTATTCATCGACCGATGAGAGCATCGTAAGGATAAATGAAATGGGAGAATACACAGCTATAGGAAATGGAGAAGCTGATATAATTATTTCATCATATGTGCAAAAAGATATTAACAAAAAATGCCATGTTATAGTTAATGGAGCTCGACCTGTGATTCCCGACTCTACTTCTTGTTTGCTATATGAGCCATTTGAATATGATAGTTCTACAAATCAAATTATTTTGAGACATAACTGGAATTCGGCAATGGGTCATATTGGTGGAAATCTTTGGAGCCACACAGATAACCCAGATCTTTTTGGACTAACAGATTATAACCTTATTTCTGATACACTGTCTTTTGCGGGTGGAGATTTATATTTGTCTATACTTACTGATAATCCTCTTAAAATTGTAATCGGGGAAAAATCTCAAACTATCCTTCCTTCTAAAGAGCAAACGAGTTATCTGATTTCGGACGCATCGAAACGAGTTGTATATATCTTCAAAAATGTGCCGGCAAATCCCGTACTAAAGATCAGAGTTTTTTCGACTGCTAATATTAAAGAATTAAAAGTCTGGGATCCTACTACTATCAGCTATCCCATTAACTTTGTAAATGACGATGGTACAGTCTTATGGTCGGATACAATATTATATGGAGAGACACCTATTTATTATGGCGAGCTCCCAAATAAACCGTCATCTGCTCAATATATCTATTCCTTTGCAGGATGGAGCCCAAATATAGAAGTTGTGACGGGAAATGCAACCTATACCGCTGTATATGACTCAATTGTTTGTTCTTATCTCGTTACTTTCACAGACGAGATAGGCAATATTCTACAGCAAACTTGGGTGGAATATGGTCAACTGCCGATTTACAATGGAGCAACACCGACTAAGTCCGCAACAGCACAGTATACCTACATTTTTAAAGGTTGGGATAAGGAGATTGTTGCGGTCGAGACTACTACTACTTACACAGCTAAATTAGATACTATCATCAACCAGTTCACCATTGATGTTTTCGCTGAGGATGGGTCTGTAACTGGTGCAGGGACATACGACTATGGTACAGAGGTTACATTAACCGCTACTCCTAACGAGGGCTATGAGTTTGACAATTGGAGTAATGGTATTACGGACAATCCATATACCTTTATAGTTGAACAAGATGTAGAATTAACTGCCAACTTTATTAAAAAATTCTGTACAAGTTGGCAAGATATTAATAGTGAGATTAAGGTTATCAAATACTTTGAAAACGAGCGTCTTATCATTGAGCGCAACGGCATCCGCTACAATGCCTACGGGGCGAGAGTGAAGTGATTTCACAGAAGTTGGTCATGTGACCAACTTTTGCGTTTCTTTTCCGAGACTTTGAGCGGTGTTCGGACTCCGCCTTGCTTTGCAATTCCCCCGAATGCGAAGAGGGGTTTTATTAACATCCGCTTCATTGCACACCCTCACGGCATACACCGTTTCTTTTGCCTCTGTGTACTGTGTTGGTATGCAAGCATCCCACACGGCACACACCGTCAAAAACGTGGTTTCCACGTGTGCTACATTTCGCGGCTGCTAAAATGAGCGGTATTCAGGCAAGGATGTAGCCACGATGAAAAGTGCCAAAATGCCAAAGTGTCACTGGCATTTTGGCACTTTGGCATTTTCAACAGCCACGATTAGGCTTTTAGACAAATGTCATTTTTAAGTGTCGGTCAAGTGTCGAGAGACCCTCGAGAGACCCTCGACCTTTATTAATGACAATTCATGTCGGAGTTTCAGTTGCCGCGAAGTATCGTGATACGGTCTTCCATGAGAAGCATTTCATCGCGCAAGAGAGCAGCGGTATTGAAATCGAGGTTCTTGGCAGCACGAAGCATTTCATCACGCTTTTGTTGTGCCGCTTTCTCCAACTGCTTAAGCCCCATCTGCTGCCAAACTGCGTTCTTCCAACTCTGACGAATGGTACCCTCCATTTGCTTCTTTTGCTCATCGGCATTGTGATAGAGCGCCGCTAAAGGCGATGTCGTGATTTCTTTTTTGATTGCCGTTGGCGTGATATGGTGCTCCTCGTTGTACGCTATCTGTATAGCACGGCGGCGGGCTGTCTCGTCAATGGTCTGCTGCATCGAACGTGTAATCTTGTCACCATACATGATGACCATTCCATCCACGTGACGTGCTGCACGACCTGCCGTCTGCGTCAGGCTGCGATGGTCACGCAAAAAACCCTCCTTGTCGGCATCCAATATGGCCACTAAACTGACCTCCGGCAAGTCCAGTCCTTCGCGCAGCAGATTGACACCCACCAGCACATCGTATAGCCCCTTGCGCAAATCTTCCATGATCTTGACGCGCTCGATGGTATCTATGTCGGAGTGGATATAAGCCGAGCGAACACCGTACTTGCGCAGGTATTCATCCATCTCCTCCGCCATGCGTTTGGTGAGCGTGGTTACCAGCACACGTTGCTCTTTCTCTACACGCTGCTGTATCTCCTCCATCAAGTCATCTACTTGATTCTTGGTGGGACGAACATCGATGATAGGATCCAGCAAGCCCGTTGGTCGTATCAACTGTTCCACCACGATGCCTTCGGACTTCTCCAGTTCGTAGTCAGCGGGGGTGGCGGAGAGAAAAATAGTACTCTTGGTTGGTGACTGTGACTCTGGGGAGATGCCCACCTTGCTCTCCCATTCTTCGAACGTGAGTGGACGGTTGTCCCGCGCCGCAGGCAAACGAAAACCGTAGTTAATCAGGTTGTCCTTGCGTGCCTTGTCCCCACCGAACATGGCATGAATCTGAGGAACAGTGACGTGGCTCTCGTCCACCACCACCAACATATCGTCGGGGAAATAGTCGAGCAAGCAGTAGGGTGGAGTGCCGGCTTCACGACCATCGAAGTATCGCGAGTAGTTCTCCACACCCGAGCAGTAGCCCAACTCTTGTATCATCTCCATATCGTACTTGACACGCTCTTCAATGCGTTTGGCGTATAGATCTTCGCCTATTTGCTGAAAGTAAATAACCTGTTTTGCCAAGTCCGTCTTGATCATCTCCATGGCAGCCTGCACCCGTTCGGGCGAGGTGCAAAAAATTCCTGCCGGATAGATATTGATTTCTGCCCATTGCTCCCGTTCTGTTCCCAGTGGCGTAGAGGTAGAAATAGCATCTATCTCGTTGCCAAAAAACTCCACACGAACCACCTGATCCACATACGCTAAGGCTATATCTACCGTATCCCCTTTGACACGAAACTTACCTCGTGCCAAGTCAATATCGTTGCGTACATACTGCGCCTCAATGAGCAGGCGAAACAGGGCATCCATCGTGATGTGCTGACCACAACGAATAGTGAAACTGCTGCCGGAGAAGTCCTGCGGACTGCCTATGCCATATAAGCAACTGACTGAACTGACCACAATGACATCCTTCCGACCGCTCAATAGAGCTGCTGTGGCGGACAAACGCAAACGGTCAATCTCCTCGTTGATACTGAGGTCTTTCTCGATATAAGTGTCTGTGGAGGGGATATAAGCCTCCGGCTGGTAGTAGTCGTAGTAGGAAACAAAATACTCCACCGCGTTCTTGGGAAAGAACGCTTTCATCTCACTATACAATTGCGCTGCCAGCGTCTTGTTGTGGCTGAGAATCAATGTGGGACGATTGAGACGCGCTATCACATTTGCCATAGTGAACGTCTTACCCGAACCCGTGACACCCAATAGCGTCTGGGCAGCGGCACCCTGCCGCACACCTTCTACCAGTTGCTGAATAGCCTGCGGCTGATCCCCTGTGGGTGAGTATTTGGAGTCTAACTCAAAAGTCATATTGCAGATGGAGCGCCTGTAGGCAGCACGCCTCAGACGCTCCATGTTCATTTGTATTACGAGAATTACTCTTCGTCCTTTTGGCTGTCAGCGTACTCCTTGATGAGTTTATCCTGAACATCACCCGGAACGAGTTCGTAGGACTTAAACTTCATGGTGAAGGTAGCACGACCACCGGTCAGCGATGACAGCGTGGTACTATAGCTGGACATCTCTTTCAGCGGAACCAGTGCCTTCAGACGGGTGAAGTTCTTCTCAGCCTCCATACCGAGTACCATACCACGACGACCGTTGATGTCGCTCATCACGTCACCCATCATATCGCCCGGAACGAGTACTTCCACTTCGTAGATAGGCTCCAGAACCTTAGGATTAGCGTTGCGGAATGCCTCAGCAAAAGCGTTACGACCTGCCAGACGGAAGGAGATTTCGTTACTGTCAACCGGGTGCATCTTACCATCGTAAATGATGACGCGCACGTCACGAGCGTACGAACCGGTGAGAGGACCTTGCTCGATACGGTCCATGATACCCTTGAGGATAGCAGGGATGAAACGTGCATCGATGGCACCACCGACGATAGAGTTGATCAGTACCAACTTACCACCCCACTCCAGAGGAATCTCCTGAGTGTCCTTGACGGAAATACGGTACTCTTGGTTGCCAAACTTGTAAACTTCCTTTACAGGAACGCCCTCTTCGTACGGCTCAACAATGAGGTGAACTTCACCAAATTGTCCCGAACCACCGGACTGTTTCTTGTGACGATAGTCAGCACGTGCAGCCTTGGTGATGGTCTCACGATACGGAATCTTGGGCTCATCAAACTCAATCATCATCTTATCGTTGTTCTCCAAACGCCACTTCAAAGTGCGCAGGTGGAACTCACCCTGACCGGAAACAAACGTCTGCTTTAGCTCCTTGCTCTGCACAATGAGCCAAGGACTATCTTCCTCGTGCATACGAGTCAGTAGTGCAGACAGTTTCTCAGCGTCGCTCTCGTTGATAGGACGGATAGCACGACGATATTTGGGTTCCGGATAGGAGATAGCGGGATACTGGTTGTCGCAGTCCTTGGCATTGAGGGTGTTACCCGTGCGGGTATCTTTGAGCTTAACGGTAGCTGCAATGTCACCGGCACTGAGTTCATCTACCGGAACGCGAATAGAACCGGCTACAGAATAGAGCTGACTGATACGCTCCTTGCTGCCACGATCCATGTTCTGTAGGTCGTCTGCACCATGTATGGTTCCCTGCATTACCTTGAAATAGTTGACTTCACCAATGTGAGGTTCAACAGAAGTCTTGAAGATAAACATAGAAGCAGGTAAACTTGCATCAGGAGTAACCTCTTTGCCGTCAACGGTCGTTGGCTTAGGAGCATCGGCTACGGACGGAGCCATGTCACCTACAAATTCCATCAAGCGACGAGCTCCCATATCCTTCACACCACAAGCGCAAAGAACAGGATAAACACCGGCCTCAGCGAAGACGGTCTTCAAGCCACGAATGGTCTCTTCCTCGCTCAGTGTACCTTCTTCAAAGAACTTCTCCATCAGACTCTCGTCAGCCTCTGCTGCCATCTCATGCAGCGCGCTGAGCAGTTCCTCTACCTTGCCTGCTTCTTCTGCAGGGATATCTTTGAGTTCGGGAGTGCCTCCTTCGGGCTTCCAAACCAACATCTTGCCCTTCAGTACATCAATGACGGCATTAAAACCGGCACCGGCATTCACAGGATATTGTACCAAAACAACCTTGTTGCCAAAGTTCTCCTTCATAGCCTCGAAGGTACGGTCGAAATTGGCATTCTCGTGATCGCATTTGTTCACAACGAACACAATAGGCTTCTTGGCTGTTTCTGCCAAACGGAAGTTGTTTTGTGTACCAACCTCAACACCCCCATTAGCGGTGAGCGTGATGATGGCTGTATCGACAACGTGCAGGGCGGTAACTGTACCACCGCAGAAATCGTCTGAACCGGCGCAGTCGATGATGTTCAACTTCTTACCGCCAAACTCAATGTTACATACTGTGGAGAAAACAGAGTAACCATACTCCTTTTCTACGGGGAAATAGTCACAAACTGTAGATTGTGTTTCAATCGTCCCGCGACGACCTTTTACGATACCGCTCTCGAAGAGCATACTCTCCATAAGCGTGGTTTTACCGGAACCACTGCCACCCATGAGGGCAATGTTCTTAATTTCGGAAGCTTGATAAACTTTAGCCATTAGATTTATTGTTTTAATTGATGATTATTGTCTCTTGCAATAGCGATAGTCACACGACATCGCACATTAGCGCACAAAGGTACTACATTTTTTTAATTTGCGCAAGAAAAAAATAATAAATGCCTTATTTTTTACGTTTGCGTCGGGCATCACCCCAGTTGAAATCGTGTCGGAAGATGAGTCCTATGCCTTGTACGGTGTTGGCTTGCTTGAGTGAATACTTATCCACGGTGTGGGTGTAAGCCTTGGCACGCAGTTTGCCATTGCGTGTCAGTTGGTACTCAACATCGACGTCCCCGAAGAATGGACGATTACTCAAATCATTGTACCGATAGCCAAAATTGCCATTGATACTGAGCCGATTGACAGGCTGCAACTTAAACTGCGCTTCGTACTCCTGCGAGGCGTCTTGTCCCTCCCCGTCAGTGCGGAAGTTGAAGCCCAAAGAGAAGATGTTGGTCAGTCGTCCGAGCCATTGATTGATTTGTCCGGTGACAGTGGAGGACAGTAGCGAGTAGGTCTCGTTCAGTCCTGTCTGTGCCTGCGTTTGGAGGTACTCGGGAGTGTAGAAACGATTGAAAACCAGCAAGTAAATAACTTGCCGCATGAGCATCTCCTCCGTGTTGATGAGCGACATGACTTGTGACGAAACCGACTCATCGGATTGTGGCAGTTCGATGCCAAATCGAAGAACAGGATTGCTCAACCGGTCGCTTAAGTAAATAATGCAATTAACCGGCACAGAGGAGCGGTTGGTCGCAAGGGTCGAAGCATCGGCTCCGAACAGGTCCTTCAGCGAGGCTGTGACACGGTACTTAGCCGTAACATCCAATATGGGTTCTTCGGGTGTACCGTTCCAGGTGACTTTGCTACTTTCGGCGATGTCAAAATCGCGATGGACAAGATTAGCCACGCTGTAGGAGAAAAGCCCCGACAAAAGGGTGTACGTGCCCAATAACTGTATATTATCGTTGAGTATGATGAGCCGTATATCGCCCTCTCCTCGTCCGGTGATACCATCACCATTGTGCGGATCCAAAGCCAAATGCATGGTGGCTTGAGGAGTTACCTCAATATTGAGAGTAACCTGTGTGCTGGATGCACGGTGGACAGCACGTTTGCGACGCAAGCGAACCGGTGGCTGGTGACGAGTAACTTGGACTTTCGGATTGACAAACTCAATGAAAGCATTGTCCATCGCACTGGACGCAGTGGCGATGGAGAAGTAGAAATCAGAATAGTCGGTAGTACTGCCGGTGACATCGACCTTGCAGTTGTAGTCGTCTCCCCGTACATCCACCTGCGCATCCGCGTATATGCGTCCGTAGTACGACTGCTGTTGGTCGTATGGGATATCGAAAACCAAAACATTGTGGCAATTGATTCCTAAACGGTAGTCAAACGACTTGAATATATAATGGTTGACCACACCATCAAGGGTAGCAGTATGCGAAGTTGTCTGCTCACCTCGCCGCTCACGAATGGAGTCGTCATAGAGTGTGATGTTGTGGAACGAGATGGCTGCCGTGTCCAAATGAATAGTGTCGGAAAAATAGTAACGAGCACCTGTAGAAGGCAGGGTGATAGCTCCATGTTTGACATACGGAGAACCTACGACCCAAGTCTTCATCTCACTACCAAAAATGTGCACATCACCATAGGTTTCACCGGAAATATCTTGTAGAAAATCTTTAGTCCAGAAATTGACAAATCCGGTGTTGACAGAATCGGCATGAAGCAAAATCTCCCAGTATTTTTGTTCCGGAATGATGTTGCCATCCACATGGACTACCTTGCGTTCGTTAAGAACACCATCTCCGCTGATGATGACGCGGTGGTTCTCGCGGTCCAACTCTGCCACAGCATCCAATTGTCCGACGGGCGTGTGGTTGATGTGGGCATCGGGGATGGTGAGTTTGGCCTCAAACATAGGTGAGGAGAACAAAGCATATAGAGTCGCCCATCCGGAAACCATGCCCTGAGCGCAGAGAGAGCGACTCACATTGGTGTACCCGAGCAGGTACTCCAGATTGATGTCCTGCATGTCGATACGTATGGAATCGGTGTTGTGCGGAGATACCATTCCGTTGGCACGAAGATACTGAGATGCAGTGCGCAAGCCGAAATGGTGCACGGCTAAAGTGGTGTCCGCACGATTGTATTCAATTCGCGCCTCATCCATCGTCCATAACGTGTCATTGCCTAAGAAAAACTGCGAGGGTAGAATGTGTGTGGAGGTGAACAACTGATGCGCGTACCGGGTAAAGTGCGTATTGATCCGGATAACATTATCTTCTGTCTCTCGTGACACATCACGGAAGTGAAAATCGGTCAGCAACGAATCGTGTCGAGCCTGCGCTTTGAGCAAGAAACTGAGATCACCGGTGGTCAATTGAGTGGAATCTTGGTCGATGGAATGTGCCATCAAAGATAGAGCTAAATTGGCTTGGTTGGCCTGATTATCAAGGCTCATAGTGATATTCCGAATTTCCGTGTTGTCAGACCACACCGAGGGAATATGTGCTTGCAGGATATACTGCTGCTGCGACTCGTGTATGAAACCGCGCAACGTTTGACGATAAGGCAGGTTGGCGTCAAGAGGTGTCAGCACATGCAGCAGAGTATCAGCATCCAGCAGATAAAAATAGAAATCCACATCGTTGGGGTTCAGCGTGTCTCGGACGGGGGGGGCTATGGTGCTGGGGAAAAGCTGATGGGCAAAGTGCTGCATGGTAGCAGGTATGGACGACCACTCAAAAGTACCGCTAATCCCTAAATTGGCGAAATCGGAGTAAAGCCTCAGACTTCTGCCTTCGGGTTGGTTCTCCATAACCAATTTGAGTTCTCGACAATCAAGAGTCGTGCCGAAATTATCCAGATGCAGCGAATCAAAGTCTATGCTGCCATAGAGTTTGTCAAGCAATGTCGTACCCGGTCCATCAGTACGCAGAGAGATGGTGGAAATAAAACGTAAGTCCTGGTCGTTGGCTTGCTCCGTCAGGTGCAACCGATTGAGGCGAAGGTGTTCCAAACGGATGAGAATATCAGAGAACGGATTTTGCTTGCCGAAATCGGATTTGCCATCAATATGCAAGGTGAGATTGTCGTCCTCAATATCCACGTTGCCGCAGAAAACAGTGTCCCGCAAGTTACCATTGATAGAAATGTTTTGATACGTGTAATCGTGAAAATCAATTTGGTCAATATTGAGAGAGCCCTCAGCAGATAGAGGTTTGCCCTCTTGCCATACACCACTTATTTGTGCACGTGCGCTCGCGCGATTGAGCTGTTCGTTGCGCAAGAGTTGACCCAATCGGAATCGACCGGTAGATACCTTACCTTGGAAATTGATTTGGTCCAACTGAGGTGTGGTGGCAAAATGCAAATTAGTATGAATAGCCCCCACACGCGTGAGGAAAGCTCCATTGAACGTCATGTCACGCAGTCGCCCCTCCAACTTGCCGCGATAATGCACATCCCCGAAATTGCGAATCACATCGGGCAAGATCTGAGGACGGCAAGTGATTTCGGAGAGCAATTGCTCTACAAGGCGAGGATTAGCATAGAGTTCCTGACACGACACACGTGCATACATAGAGTCTAATTGCAGAGGGTGAATGACCTGAATGTTTCCTGTCAGCATGCGCGTGTCGCGGTAGTGAAGTTGTAGGTCGTCGGCATAGACACTGTCCATCGTACCGTGAAAACAGCCATTAACCTGCATGTGCCAAGTGTGGATGTCGGCATTGAGGTTCAAAGCCACGAGGCGTGCATCAATGGTATCGGCACTCAATTCCGGCAACGTTACCTCAGCGTCTATCGGTGTGAGCAACACATCCATGCCGGAAGACAAATTGCGATAGCGAATGCGTGCCTGACTGAGAACTATACTCTCTGCAGAAACGACGATAGGCAGGGGAGATGAGAGTGTGTCGGGACGACTGAAAGCACGAAGGAGAAAATCCATGTTGGTGGCAGTGGAGTCCTGAACGAGGTTGACGTAAGGCTGCTCCAACGAAATGGAGGTGAAATCTAAATGTTCCTCTCGCAAACGCAACGGATTGATGCTAACGGACAGGCAAGGGATATAACAAAGGGTGTCCCCCCAGCGGTCGCTGAGGTAAATGCCGTGTATATCCAAACCGCTGATACCGCGTATGTCAACTTTCTCGACAGACACATCGGCTCCCAAACCGTGGCTGAGTTGTGTGGTGAGCATCTGAACGACAGCTGTTTGTACATGAGACGAGCGCACGAGAATAGCCATCGTACCCAACGTCAAGAGGGTACAAACAAGGAGGGTAAGTAATATGGTAACAAGTCGTTTTACCACTTGGCTACAGTGTCGTTGAAGATGGATTCAGCTATTTCGGTAATCATGGTTGCGCATAATTCTTCCTGTACCTCGGTCAGTTGCTTGCTGGAATCGAAGGTCTGAAAGGCTGTGTAGGTCTTGTCAAAACTCTCTTCCGGTGCCACGTTGTTGGTGAAGTGTACGCGAATAGTGATGGTCAGTTTGGTTTCGGCAGCATAACTATCGGCTGCGATAGCCATAGGAGTTAGGTCGTATCCTGTGATTTCGCCCTCCAGTTCCAGGTTGCCGCCACGACGCAGAACTTGTAGTCGTGTTTGACGAGCAAACAAGTCACGAATACCTTCGCTCAAGTTGTTGCTCAGCGGTGGGTACACCAAAGCTGCATTGTTCGGGAAATCGGCTATGGAAATAGATTTGGTGGTGGCATAGTCGATGCTGGCTCCATTGAACTTGTAGCTGATGGCACACCCTGTCAATAACAGCAGTGCCAAGATGGTATATAACGTTTTACTCCAAGTCATATTGCTTGATTTTGCGATATAAAGTACGTTCCGAGAATTTGAGTTCGGCAGCTGTTTTTTTGCGGTTGTTTTTGTTGCGAACGAGTGCCGAACGGATGGCCTCTTTCTCCATCTCATCCAAGGAGGTAGGATGGGATGGGACATTTGTCGTATTAGGTTCCTCCTCTACCTCCTCAGCCAACTGAAAATCATCGTCCTTGTGCAGGGTGTCATGTGTGATGTTCTGTATCTCTTTGTGCCCAACCGAATGCTCCTCATTATGGTGCATTGTACGGATCTGCTCACGCAAATCGTTGATTTCGTGCTTCATGTCGAACAAGACCTTGTACAGCAATTCGCGCTCGTTCATAAAAGTGTCTCCCTGCGAAGCAGATGCCAGACTGAGCCCTTTTTCTGTCTCGTCCTGAGGCAGGTATAATCGCAGTCGATCGGCACTGATATCTCGGTCAGACTCCATGATGGAAATCTGTTGAACGATGTTTTTGAGTTGGCGTACATTGCCTCGCCACTTGTGGGAGTTGGGGTGTGCGTGGGGGTCGTCGCGGGGCGGGGTGGGCGGGAGAGGGTGTGTCTCGGGAACGTCAGCCGCACGGGGGGGGTTGGGGGGTGGTTTGGGGGGCTTGCGTGGGCGGCGTGGGGGCGCGGGGG
>JAGHSR010000046.1 GCA_018065765.1 Candidatus Colicola coprequi | reverse complement strand
GTATGATTGTGGGCGATAATGAAGTGGCTACTATCCTCAGAAAGAACCTGCCACAAAAGGACTTCGGTCTGAGTGGTGTGATGGACAATCTGCAGGAAGTGATGTCAATCGTGGATATCGATAACCTCATGGAGCGTGAGAAGCATATGGATGCTATTCGCTTCTGCTGGTTGGACGATGAAACACGTTTTGTTCATTTCTCGCTGGAGAATGTTCTTGCTTATTATCTGCAAAATGAGATGCTCAATCGTTGGGCTACTTTGACGGTAGAACAAGGTGAGCAGATTTTTAGAAGCATTGTTGCTGATTTCAAAAAAGGAATAAAAATAGATTAATATATGACAACAGGTAAAGTAAAAGGTATCATCTCCAACCTTGTGACAGTAGTGGTAGATGGTCCTGTATCACAAAACGAAATTGCCTATATCAGTGTTGGTGAAACCAAGCTGATGGCGGAGGTAATTAAGGTTACCGGCGAGAACGTCTTCGTTCAAGTCTTCGAGTCCACACGTGGATTGAAGGTCGGCAACTTAGTGGAATTCACCGGACATATGCTTGAGGTGACACTCGGTCCCGGATTGCTCTCTCGTAACTACGATGGTCTGCAAAACGACTTGGACAAACTGACGGGTGTGTTCCTCAAACGCGGTGAGTATAATTTCCCATTGGATAAGGAAAAACTTTGGAAGTTTGAACCTATTGCCAAGGTGGGTGACAAAGTGGAAGCAGCTTCTTGGTTGGGTGAAGTGGATGAGAACCATCAACCGCACAAAATCATGGTTCCGTTTGTATTTGAGGGAACTTACACCGTTAAGAGCATTGCTGCTGCCGGTGAATATAAGATTGAAGACACAATGGCTGTCTTGACCGATGCTGAAGGTAATGACCATGTCGTTACGATGATTCAGAAATGGCCTGTTAAGAAAGCTATTTTGGCATATCGTGAGAAACCACGGCCATTCAAATTGCTCGAAACGGGTGTTCGTACTATTGATACAGCCAATCCTATCTGCGAAGGTGGTACCGGTTTTATTCCCGGTCCGTTCGGTACCGGTAAGACTGTGCTCCAACACGCTATTTCCAAGCAGGCTGAGGCTGACATCGTTATCATCGCTGCCTGCGGTGAACGTGCAAACGAGGTTGTGGAAACGTTTACGGAGTTCCCTGAGTTGGAAGACCCACATACCGGTCGCAAACTGATGGAGCGTACCATCATCATCGCCAATACATCCAACATGCCTGTTGCATCTCGTGAGGCATCTGTATATACCAGTATGACTATTGCTGAGTACTATCGTTCTATGGGACTTCGCGTTCTGCTGATGGCTGACTCTACTTCCCGTTGGGCACAGGCTCTGCGTGAGATGTCCAACCGTATGGAGGAACTGCCCGGTCAGGATGCATTCCCAATGGACTTGAGTGCTATTATCGGTGCCTTCTACGCACGCGCAGGTTACGTATATTTAAATAATGGTAAGACCGGTTCTGTAACTTTCTTGGGTACTGTATCACCTGCCGGTGGTAACCTGAAAGAACCTGTCACCGAGGGTACAAAGAAAGTAGCTCGTTGCTTCTATGCTTTGGAACAAGCTCGTGCAGACCACAAACGTTACCCGGCTGTTAACCCTATCGACAGTTACTCCAAGTACCTCGAGTATCCTGAGTTCCAGGAGTATATTGCCAATTTGATTGATGACAAATGGGTGGGTAAAGTAAATGAATTGAAGACTTATCTGCAACGTGGTAAGGAAATTCAGGAGCAAATCAACATCCTGGGTGATGATGGTGTGCCTGTAGATTATCACGAGGAGTTCTGGAAGAGTGAGGTTATTGACTTCGTAATTCTGCAACAGGATGCCTTCGATAAGATTGATGCGGTTTGTCCGTTGGAGCGTCAGCGCTATATGTTGGATATCGTGATGGGTATCCTGCATTCAGACTATGACTTTGATAACTTCATTGATGTGACTGACTACTTCAAACGTGTCATTAACTTATGTAAACAGATGAACTACTCGGAGTTCAAGTCCGAAGAGTTTGCTGGCTACGAGAAGAAACTGAATGATTTACTTAAAGAAAAACAAATCTAATTATGGCAAAGGCTTTTCAAAAAATATATACGGAGATTACTGCCATTACTAAGGCAACCTGCACATTAAAAGCAGAAGGTGTCGGTAATGACGAACTTGCAATGGTTAACGGCAAGCTCGCACAGGTGGTAAAGATTATGGGTAACGAGGTTACTCTGCAGGTCTTCCAGGGAACAGAGGGTATTCCTACCAATGCAGAGGTTACGTTCTTGGGCAAGGCTCCTTCGCTCAAGGTGAGTGACCAGCTGGCAGGACGTTTCTTCAATGCGTACGGTAATCCTATCGATGGCGGACCGGAAGTGGAAGGAAAAGAAATAGAAATTGGTGGCCCGAGCGTTAACCCCGTTCGTCGTAAACAACCAAGTGAACTCATCGCAACCGGTATTGCAGGTATTGACCTGAACAATACACTCGTGTCCGGTCAGAAGATTCCTTTCTTTGCAG
>JAGHSR010000131.1 GCA_018065765.1 Candidatus Colicola coprequi | reverse complement strand
CTTTGTCGTTATATCCAATAGCCAATACTTTTACCCAATCGTCATCGCTGATTTTTGTGCTCAATCCATTGCCATTTCCATATACATTAATAGCATAGCATGTGTTGGTTATGTACATGTGGTCTACAATACGTGCTTTGCCGTCAAAGAAGTGTATATCGGGCAGCACGTCACCAGAATAGCCGGAATTATCTGTATATCCGTAGTGAACGGCAAAGTTATTGGATTCATTGTGGCCTCCCTGTGTGGCTTGAATGCCCAATACGCCTTCTTTGTAAACAGTCAGTTGACTATTGTAATCTCCATAAAGCGAGTCTTGTCCGGAAACGTAATGGCTGACAGCATGACCACCTCCCCAATAACAATAGGAACCCCAGTTGTTAGGCAGGGTATGACTCAGTCCCGTTTGTGTTGAATCGGTCCAATTATACGCCTCCTCCACGGTGTAAAATCCCATGCCCGAACCATAGAGTTGCGGTCCGCCGTATTGTGGATTGTCAATTTTGTGATTCATCCCTTCGAAAGTTAGAATGTGTGTGTCAAAGTGGTTGCCATCTGCATAGATGACGTAGGCAAAGAGGGTTGCCAGCGATAAGAGAAAAAGTTTTTTCATAATGTTTGTTTTTTTTGATTGTTAATTAATATTTCGCCTTGGAAAGGAACAACAACCAAAAATACGACGTATTGACAAATATACCCCAATGGCAACAATTATACATGTCACAGATATGTGCCAATGGCCTAAATGCCCACTTGTTAATAGTGTGAAAGCCGATCTTTTTCGATTGTCCTGCCTAATCCCAGAGGAGGTTCAATTTGCGCGATTGGCAGGTCTTCTGACTTATTCCGTGCTCTCAGGCCTTCCCGGTTAAGAGAACCATAAATGACATCCTGTTTTTGTCATTTTGTTCATGTCACCAGTGACCATGTGCCGATAGATTCGGCAGAAACAGAGAACACAATGTGGAACTTACAGCAGCGGGTCTGTAGAGGATTTGCACCTCTTTCCCTCTTAGCTTAATCCCTATAGGGGAATCAAGAACCAATTGCAGTTGCAAAGGTACTACAAATTTGCCAGTTGTACAAGCAAATTTATGTTTTTTTTGTTATCACTTATATGTTTTTTTGTTTATTAGTCTTACAACATCTATTTATCTTATAGTATGGCCTAAGATGTCGTACGTGTTTGCTTCACGGAGAATGAAGATGCTGCCATTGTGGAAAATCTTGCGGGCAGATGTTGGGTTGGATGTCTTGTTCATGTCTTCGTTATGTACTATTTCAATTGCTGTCTCGCCATCAAAGCGAATTCTCGCAGGCTCCGTATAATCGTCAGCGGCCGGCAAACCAAAATTATCAAGAGCTGCGTATGTAGGTGTGTTGAGGTATCCGGCAGTTTTGTCACTGCCATCTATGGTTAATAATACAGCATCCACTTTTCCCAGATGGCTCAAATCCACAAAGGTCCAATCATGGACATAGGTGCCGTTTGCTGCCAAAAAGAATGAAACAGTATCTGTTGGCTCTCCATGGCGATAACCGATAAAAGAAAGTTGGAGATAATCGTCATTAGTGAATGTTTTAGCCATACGATAACTATCTTTCATAGCCAAAACAGTATAGGCAGTATTGGTAACCATCACTCCTTTCCCTCCCGAGAAGTCAGCATCAGCAAAAATGGTGTCGTTCCCGTAGAAATCTTGAAACCATACGCAGAAGTTCTGTCCCGCATAAGCACCTCCACAAGCGGAACGATAAGGCTGTTCCCAACCATTGGACAAGGAGTCGGTTTCCGAAGAAACGGTGAACGCATAATAGTAATCAGTTCCCCATGAATTGTCTAAGTATGTGGCGAATCGGCAGTTTCCACTCATCCAGGTGTTGAGTCCGGCATTAGGTGAGTCTGCTCCTTGCCAAACAGTGTCTTTCTTTGAGAGGGTGACATCTCCGTTTCCGGATTCAAAAGTGGCTGCACAAGGGTGCAAGTCAAAAGCGTCCAAGATTTCTGTGCTGCACTCACCCAGCCAACCATTGTATTGATTGACGGCGGTATAAACCTTAACGAACTGTATGCCATCAAGATGAACGGGATTTCCATTCGCATCTACAGCCCAGTCTATTTTGAATTCTGAAGCGTGCATTTGGGGCTCGTTGGGCAGTTCGTTAGGCTGGTCATCGACATATCCCCAGTCGAAGCAATAGGAAACGTAGTAATTGCCGGTTCCGCTCTCATCTATCCCATTATTGGCCATGATTGTACCTGTGAACGAGATACTGTCACCCATCCAAAGGGGGAAATAGTCCTGTTTGTGAAAAGTGTTTTTTGACATGTGTCCTTTCTCTCCTGTGGAAGAAGACCATGCAATATAGGTGGTATCACAAAGAAATTTATATTCGTTATTGGGGGTCTCTTGATGATCGGAAGGAGTGCGATAGTAGGTTATTGTATAGTTATGGCGAGTAGTGGGTTTGTAGTATTCGCTGCCTGCCAATTCATACCATGTGTCATCGGGTAAACCGTTGTGATTGTCATCACGGCTGACCATCACAATTCCGGGTTCGCTACTTCCTCCGCGTCGTGTGGTCTGATTTGGATTGGAACTGGCATAGAACGAGTTTCCCAGAATCTTAAAATCGTATAAACCATCGATGTTTTGAATCTCGTGGTCAAAACCAAACACTACATATCCGCCATAACCTCCTAGTGAAATCATCTCTTGCTTATGATTGGCAATAGCGGAATCAGCTTTGGCAGCCATTGTGGCGGGCGTGTCCTCGGAAGTGGCAGCTGGCATGGTGTTGATAAACTGACCCGGAGCCGGACAATATTCATATACACGATGGATGTACGGACTGTTGGCAGATGCAGAACCAATAACCAAAAACAGGGAACAGAGGCTTACAATGTGTTTCATATCTGGAGTGTTTTTATTACTATTTTATTGATTGATGGCTTTATTTGTTAATCTAAAGCAAATATGTGCAGGAATGTCGCCTGTTCGGACAGACCACTTGGCTATGCCATCTTGTCCGATGCACCAAAGTGTTCCCGTAGAAACATAGTTTTTGGCATCGGTAACATAGATGTCTTTGGTAATCGGATGTACGGCGACTCCATAAGGTTTGTCAATTTTGACGGTTGGATCTTGAATAAAATTGCGGGTTACGATTTCGTGTTTCTTCACATTGACAATAGCATAGGTTATCTCTGTGTCATAGGTTATGTAACTAAATTCGGTGGCACAAATATATAGGGAGTCACCATCAAGCCACATACAACTTACTGCTGTCATGACGGAGTCAATCACCTGGTCTGTGTTCGTGTCAATGCAGTACAAACGTGAAGGTTGACCATAGTAATCACCCCGTGACGATACCCAAATTTGTCCATATTGGTCTGCACGTAAACGATGAAGGTTATTGACAACTTCAATGTTTGTCCGGGTTTTGTTATTCAAATCGATAACAGAAACGGTATGTTCATAATTGGGCACCATGTACCCCCCGGAATTAGCAACGTAGAGTTTCGTGCCGACTATTTCTAATTCGTCAGGCTGAAAACCGACATGGAACGTATCAACGACTTGTAATGTAGTGGTATCAAACTTTGCTACATATCCTATTTGTGCTTTTGTGGCATCCACTACTACGGGGCCTGCATATGAAGTCAGATATCCGTAACCATCTTTGAAAGTAAGATATCGGCAGTTGGGAACTTGTATGGTTCCGATGTGTTTAGCTGTGGCTGCATCCATCACTTCTACTAAATTGGAACAGTTGATTACTGCATACAGGCGTGAACCATAAATCTTGATGTCGTTGCCCACATCACCTAATGATTGTGTGATTTCTGGGTTGGCCTCAGCATAGATGTTACGTATGTAGGATGCCTTAGTGCAGTCATAATAGTCCAGCGATGCCTTGTTTGATCCCATATTCCCTTCGTTGAGCAGATAAAAACCAACTGCTTTTGTTTGAGTGATTTCGCCTTTTTGTTCCCGCTCTGCCGGAATGTATATTTCTGGACCTCGACAAGATATGAAGAACCAGGTCACCATGGTTAATACTATATGATAAATATGGATTATTTCTTTCATTGGTTTTATTTCAGTTGCTATAATATGTATTTAATCACAAGTTTCCCATTAATTCCCGGCATAGGGTAGTTGAGAATAACGTTGTATTGCTGGTTAAGCAGATTGTTGATTTCCACAGCGGTAGAGAGTTTGCCGAGTGGTAGGTCCCAAATTTTGCTTAAAGAGAGGTCGTGTGTGTACCAAGGTTGTTCATAATTAGCGAGGATATTGGCAGAATTATGATATCGTTCACCTACATAAATAAAGGCATAATTGATTGCAAATCCGTTCCATGCCATATTGGCGATTGCAGAACAAGAGTGCCATGGAATATAACTTATTTGTCCTCCGTAAGTTAATGGATCATTGGAATCGGTGAAGTCTTGTGCTTTTTGATAGGTGTATATACCGCTGATACTAAGTGTGATAGGTTTCGTGGGTGAGGAGATAATAGGAAATTCAAAATCCAGACCTGCATTTACATCTATTCCTCTAATTTCTACATAACCGAGGTTCATCATCATCCAACGATATTGACTGTTTCCTTTAGGGACAGCAACGATTTTGTTCTTGATTTGATTGAAATAACCATCTGCCTTGAGATGTAAATCTATCGTGTAAGAGGTAGCATGGAGTTGAGTGAATTTTTTGGAATATTCTATTCCACCATCGTATTGTATTGCTTCTTCGGGTTCTAGATGAATGTTCCCCATATCTGTATAGTAGAGATCATTGAAAGTGGGCATACGAAATACCTGTTTGTAGTATCCTCTTAAGTATAATCGCTCTTTTAATATCGGTTGATAACTTAGTGATGCCATGGGTGTGAAACGTGGTTTTTGCTTTATGACAGATGTTGGTTTCTGCGTATTAGTTGTTTCTCCAGTTGTACAATGGTCTTCTATAAACGTTCCCAAACATGATAATTGAGCCTTGATCCATTTATAGTACCATGCAGAAGCAACAGCCACGAGTCCGGTATGGCGCTGCGGATTAACAAAATTAGCTAATGTTGCATCCAACTTATTCCATATGTAATCGGCACTAATATCTATATTCCACCAAGGAAAAAGCGTCCATTGGTTTGCAATGCTTGCATATACTTCCTGCTGCCAGAACTGATTGTCAATGTAGACCATGGTGGTGTCTGGATTCAAATAGCGCATATAGTCGTTGCTGTATTTGATATTTGCTTGTAGAGAATATGACCTTTGTACATGGTCATGGGAATCCCTTGTGAAATACCATGTATTGGTGAAGTTTCCTTGAACGAATGCGTTTCTGTCCCATTGCCGTTGGGCAGATGTCCATACATTGCGAATGATGGCACGAGGTATGCCTTTTTCGCTATTGTAGAAATACCCTTTTATGTGCCATTTCCCATTAGGAAGATAACCAAATAGTCCCGCTTCTGCGCGTTCTGTTTGAACATCACCATTTTGTCTAACTCCTGTTGTGTCCCATGCGATCAGTCCATCAGGGTACACCTTGTGTATGCGGAAATGATAGCGTCCTGTGGCGTAAGTGTACTCGGCATTAAGACTAAGGTGGATATTCTCTGTTAACTTGTGTTCATAGAGTAAACTGGGATTGGCTAAACCGAAAGAACCTGCTTTCACTGCTGCTACTATATGATAGTTCCGGCCATTCTCAAATCGTGGGCGACGTGTATTTATATACAGGGTACCGGCACTGCCAAAGTCTTTGGCGGGTTGAAAAATATCTGTCTTCTGCCCGTTGTACAGGGCAATCTCGTCAATGTTTTCCAACGAGAACTTACCCAAATCCACCGTTCCGTTTTGGGCGTTTCCTATCTCGATGCCATCATAAAAGACGCCCAAATGATGTGTCCCCATGGAGCGAATATCCACCGTCTTCATGCCACCTATACCGCCAAAGTCTTTGATTTGAACACCTGAGAAGTATCGTAGAGCATCGGCTACGGAGTGACTGCTGAGCTGTTCCAGTTTCTCGCCATCCAATCGCTGGGCGGGCAGGGTGGTGTTGAGTTTGGATTTTTGACTTCTGACTTCAATTTCCTGTAGCTCAAATTGTCGGCATATAGAATCCAACTCTGTTTTGGTTAATCCAAATACAGAAACGCACATAACAAGTGCAAGCACTAATATGGAGAGTTTTCTCTGATACATTGTTCTGCCTAATCCCAGAGGAGAAGCATGTGTGCAAAGGTTGTCTTCTGACTTATCTCCGTAGTGCTACAGCCTTCCCAACTACTTGACTTTTGTGTACACGAGCACATCAAATGTTGCTTTTCGTCAGTGACTTAAAAAGATATAACACACGTTGTGAGAATCACAGCAGCTGGTCTGTGCAGGAATCGCACCTGCTTCCATTTACCATTTGCGACTGCAAAGGTACTACTTTTTTTTGAACTGACAAATTTTTTTTCGTTTTTTTCGACTTTCCCTCTCCCTTTTTTCTCGACACTCTCTCGACACTCTCTCGACACTTGACACTCACTTTCCCTCTCACTTTCCCTTTACTTCCAAGACTACCGAGCAATCAATTGGATGGGGTGAGGGGGGGGTATGTTTCGGCATTATACCAGTCCGAAGTAACGTTCGAAGAAGGACATCAATTTTTGGATGACGGACTGCTTTTTCTCCTGCCTATTGCCACCGCCACCAAAACGGGACATAGGTGGGAGAATCTTATCTATATCCGTTCCTGTTGTACGAATCTCACCATCACGGAAGCTGCTCTCCACAAACCGTTGGGTCTCCTCCGGACGGAGATTCTCAGTTTCGATAATCTCGTTCAGGTCGGCTTCCTTCTGCTGTTTTACGAAGGTCTGCCAATCGGTATCCACATCGGTAGAAGCATTGACGCTGGCAATAAAGTTCTCAATCAGTTCCTTCTTACTACGGAGTTGCAAACTGGCTCCGATAGCCTTGCTAATATCCACGAGTATCTCCTTGTTTTCACAGTTACTATCGTGGTATTTCTTCACGAGTAACAGGATATAGTCGATGTTTATCTCCAATTGGCGTATCAGTTCGGTCTCGAAGACGAGGTCATCGTTGATATCCACCGCTTCCTTCTTGACCGGACGATGTTTCTCTTTGAGGTCGAGGTAGATGCTTGTGTAGTCTTGGAACTGACGGGGAGGTAAGGTCTTCTGCCCCTCCTCAAACTGGTCGAAGGTGGCGAGGATATTTCGCATACGGAGGATACTGCTAAACAGACCGATAAACTCCCGTTCGGCAGCTTCTCCCACGATGGGTTCTCCCTCGGGGAACTTATTGAGTATCTCGGCGGTCAGGTCGATATAGCCCGGGTGATATTTGCCCTTCT
The DNA here is from genome assembly GCA_018065765.1 of Candidatus Colicola coprequi. GTDB lineage: Bacteria > Bacteroidota > Bacteroidia > Bacteroidales > Paludibacteraceae > Colicola > Colicola coprequi. Next base: position 4,613 of record JAGHSR010000131.1, on the reverse strand, counting down.
CGTCCGTATAACCCATATAGTAAGACATATAGTCCTTAAGGAGCACAATACTCTGTGCGTCCTTATCGCCAAAGAGGGCAATGGCATCATCGGTCTCTTTCTGTAAATCCCTGAAGCAGACGATATTACCGAAGGTCTTGACCGAATTGAGGATTCGGTTGGTTCGGGAATAAGCCTGAATAAGTCCGTGCTGACGGAGGTTCTTATCTACGAACAAGGTATTCATCGTTGTAGCATCGAATCCCGTGAGGAACATATTCACCACGATAAGCAAATCTACCTGTCGGTTCTTCATTCGGAGAGACAAGTCCTTGTAGTAGTTCTCGAACTTATCGTTGCTTGTATCGAAGTTAGTCTTGAAGATGGCGTTGTAATCGCGTATGGCTCCATCGAGGAAATCACGACTCTGCTGGTCGAGGGCTGTGGTGCTCTCGGAGTTCTCCTCGGCAAGGATACCTTCTATCTCCTCTTCGTTAGCACCATAACTGAATATCGTAGCCACACGCAGTCTTTGTGCTTCGGGTAGTTCTGCCTGCTGACGCTTGAACTCGTTGTAGTATGCCTTTGCCATTGGGATGGAAGCAACGGCAAACATCGCGTTGAAACCGTTCAACTTCTGAGCCATCTTCTTTTCCTTAACCACCTCACCTCGTTTGGCAGATGATACCTCGGTGATGTTTTGGAGGACACGGAAGTCATAGTAATCACTACGGCGAGTCTTCTGGTTGAAGTGTTTGAGGATGTAACGCACGATACTCTCCACACGCTCCGGAGCCTGCATTGCCTTCTCTCGGTCGATGGCAGAGATCTGCTGATCCTCTACATCATCCTTTTTCTTGAAGGTATTCACATAGTCAATACGGAACGGTAGCACATTCTGGTCATTGATAGCATCGACGATGGTGTAGGTATGGAGTTTCTCACCAAAAGCCTGTTCGGTCGTCGTCGCAAACTCCGCTAACCGAAGTCGCCCTGCGACTTGAAGCGCTTCGTTACTCCTCCTCTCCCCACGAACTATCGCTCCGCTAGCAGTTCGCGGGGGCCCCGGTTGAGCATTAGCCGCAAAGATAGGAGTGCCCGTGAAGCCAAAGAGGTGATATTTCTTAAAGCTCTTCGTGATGGCTTGGTGCATCTCTCCGAAGTTAGAGCGATGGCACTCGTCGAAGATAATCACTACCTGCTTATCGAATATCTCGTGCCCTTTGTTCTTCTGGACGAAGATAGAGAGTTTCTGAATGGTAGTGATGATAATCTTATACTCGTGATACGCACCTTTCTTATCCTTGTTTTCCAGTTGTCGCTGGAGTACCGCTGTCGAAGTGTTGCTATCAGCAGCACCTTCCTCGAATCGGTTATACTCCTTCATCGTCTGGTAGTCCAAATCCTTTCTATCTACGACAAAGAGCACCTTATCTATATAGTCCAGTCTGGATGCCAGTTGTGCCGTCTTGAACGAGGTAAGGGTCTTACCGGAACCTGTGGTGTGCCAGATATATCCGCCACCATCAATGGTGCCGTATTGTTTGTAGTTGTTGGCTACATTTATTTTCTGGATGATTCGTTCGGTAGCAGCTATCTGATACGGACGCATGACGAGTAGGTCACGTTCGCTGGTAAAGACGCAATACTTTGTGAGGATATTCAGTATTGTGTGCTTGGCGAAGAAGGTCTTGGTGAAGTCGATAAGGTCGGTAATCAGTTTGTTGTTACCATCTGCCCAGAACGAACAGAACTCGTAGGAGTTGCTGGTTTTCTTACCTCGGGATTTCGAGACTTCAAGCCCTCGGGATGCCAAGTCCTCTCCTCCTCGCCCTCTCGACTGCTCGATATGCCTGTTACGGGTCGTATTCGAGTAGTATTTGGTATTCGTTCCGTTGCTGATGACGAAAATCTGCACATACTCATACAGCCCACAGCCTGCCCAGAAACTATCTCGTTGATAACGCTTAATCTGATTAAAGGCCTCTTTCAGTTGCACTCCACGACGCTTCAACTCGATATGCACCAAGGGCAAGCCATTCACGAGGATGGTGACATCATAGCGACAATCTCGAAGATTCGATTCTTCACTCTCTCGCTCTTTCGAATCCTCGAAATCTCGAGGACTCGAACTCTCGTATTGGTTAATTACCTGCAGGTAGTTGTTGTGGATATTGGCTTTATCGATGAGGTAGATGTTTTTGCTTGTGCCTGCTTCGGTATGGAGCACTTGGATATAATCCTCTTGTATCTTGGCGGTCTTGGCTACTATACCATCGTTCTTGTTGGCGATGCACTCGTTGAAGAAGGTCTCCCACTCCTTGTCGGTGAAATGGTAGTCATTGAGGCGTTCCAACTGCCTACGAAGGTTCTCTATGAGGTCTTTCTCCGTGTGGATAGGTAGATACTCATATCCCTGCTCACCCAGCATACGGATAAGCTCTGCCTCCAATTGTGCTTCACTCTGATAGTGCTCAGCCGTCTTGATGGAGTGCTCGTACGAGGCAACAATCGTGTAGTCGTTCGTCTCTGCGATGGTATTGTAGATAGACATTTTTGGGCTTTGTTTTTGTTATTTTTTTTCGAGATTTCGATTTCTCGATTGCTCGATTCTTCGATTGCTCGATTTTTCGAGTCTTCGATTCTTCGATTTTTCGAGATTATCTTGTTATCTTTCCGGGGTTAATAGGTCTCGTTCCCTTACATTGCGGGTAGTTGATGCAGCCCCAGAAGTCATGACCGGAGTTGATTCCCTTCTTCGCCATCTGTCGGCGCATCTCGCCGCCGCAGATGGGGCAGGTAGGCGCACTCTCCTGCTGTGCCTGCTCGCGCTTAGCAGCGAGCCGCTCTTGCGTCATGTTCTCCGTGAAGCCTCCTTCCTGCTTGAAGTCCCCCAGTCGCCTGTTGATTTGTGCCGTGATCAACTGCTTCGTTCGTTCGCAGAGCACCAATAGCACGTTTGCTGCCACGAGGCTGTCATCTCGGTCAATGAAGGGGGCAAAATGGCCATATTGCTTCAGAAGATGCTCGCTTACATCCGCCAGCAAATCCTGGCCATAATCAGGTTTATCCAGTTGGATAGCGAGGATATGCTTGTAACGCTCATCGTTGATATGCCAAGCCGTTGTTCCGTTTCTGAGCAACCAGTTTAGGTAATCTCCTTCCAGTTCGCTCACCGAAGCACGAGCCACATCCAGCAGCCGCAACTCCGTCTCGTAGCTCGTTTGGTGCCGGCTGCTTCCTTCGGCTACATTGGCAGGAACGGTGCGGGCAGCCATCTCCATCTGGTCGCGCAGACGACCGCATGCATCTATTTGATAGGTTAGGTGCCGCTTGCAAAAGGCCTCTGTCCCCAGATGAAGGATATTCCCCATCACCCAACTATTCAAGGTCATGTAGCCGTTAACGGAATGGATATTAATCATAGGTTTTGTTTTTTAGGGTTGTTATTTTTTTTTTATTTTTTTTTCGAGATTCCGAGATTTCGAATCCTCGAATCCTCGAGTTATCGATCTTTCGATTTCTCGATTTTTCGATTTTTCGATTCTGTTCGATTGCTCGAGGCTCGAGGTTTACTCGCCCTTCCTCTTGAAGGTAAGTAACTTATCTCGGTAATGCTCGTATTGCTTCTTTCGTGCTTCTATCTCTGCCGGAAGACCTTGACTCAGGTCGTTGGTCAGCGTATCAAATCGGTCAAGTATATCCACAATCCGCTGCTGTTCAGCGAGAGAGGGAATGGGAATTTCTATCTTGCATATTGCATTTGAATTAAATTGCTGCTGTCCCGCTTTTGAAACATATTTATTTGCTTGCTCCCAATAGTATTTAGATTTGGAAAAATGCCAATAATAACGACTCAAAACGCTATCATTTAGTTCTATCTTTATCAGAAATGAGGCATAGATGGCTTGTTCATCTAAGCCATAATAAAGAGTTTTACCAAATGTCGCCCCTGTTCTTGCAACAACAATATCTCCTGAGCTAAGCAAATAGGGCTTGCTATCTTCTGTAATATCAATATACTTCGCATTGTTCGGCAGTAAGCAACCATTTTCGTCAATATCTGTTATGCGAATATATCTTGCTGCACCTTTGTCTTTAGCTTTATCTGTATATCCATATTTAAATGTTGCTATGTCTCCGAGAGCTTTCCACTGAACTGAACCAGAATCTGCGTTAGCATCGAAGGACAGCAATAGGTTTCGTGGGTCACTTTGACCCTCGTACGCCTGCTTCTTGCCTTCAGAGAAGTCAAGGAGCAGAGTACGATAGAAATCGTATTGCTTTCTTCGACCTTCCAGCTCTGCTTCCAACTCTGCTGAAAGCAGAGAAAAATTATCCAAAATTCGGACTATCTCTTCTTGCACCGGCAGCGGCGGGACGGGAATAGAGAGAGATTTAATCATATTAGCATTGATGTTTGGAACAGAAGATTTTTGTTGTCCAAATTCAATAGTTTCCAATGCATATTTAAGGTAATACACATTCAATATAGACTCGTCTATAGGATATAACACCTTGAGCCTTATTATAGGAGTATAACGATATTCTCGTATGGTAGGACACCATATAGTTCATATGGATGAAAATTTCACACATACTTTATACACACTGTATGTAGGACCAAACCCCCA
>JAGHSR010000081.1 GCA_018065765.1 Candidatus Colicola coprequi | reverse complement strand
AACACTGAAATAAAAAAACATAAAAAAACAATATTATGAATTCATTACTCAAAAACTTAGGTTTAATCTTGGTACTTATTGGAGTGCTTTGCTTAGTTATTTACTTTTTTGGCGTTCAAAGCAATGCTTTGTTAGTGGCCAGTTTGGTACTGGAAGTGTTAGGCATATTGGTCTATATCTTCTTTTTCCGTAAATTCAACTAAGTGGTCATTCGTCTGCAAGACATAGAACTGCAGGCTTATCATGGTGTGTTCCCTGAAGAAAGAGAAAAGGGGAATATCTTTCGTGTCAATATATCGCTGGAAACAGCGGACACATTGGGCACAACAACCGACCAAATAGATGACACCGTGAACTATCAAATGCTGTACGACATCGTGCAGCAACAGATGCGTGTCCCTTCCAACTTATTGGAACACGTAGCAGGACGAATACGAGATGCTATCCTTACAGCCTTCCCAAATTGTAAACTTACGGTTGCTGTCAGCAAAAAAAATCCTCCCTTAGGCGGAGCAGTAGCTTGGGCAACAGTAGAACTGACGAACTAAACGAACATGGCAGAATTTAACGACGCTATCAAATATCACCTTACAGGCATGTACCAGGACTGGTTCTTGGACTATGCATCCTATGTCATATTGGACCGTTCTGTACCCTCCATCGAAGACGGCTTAAAACCCGTACAACGCCGCATACTGCATGCTATGAAAGGCATGGACGATGGCAAGTACACCAAAGTAGCCAACATCGTAGGTCAAACGATGCAATATCACCCACATGGTGATGCCAGCATTGGTGACGCTCTCGTGCAACTGGGACAAAAAGACCTCCTCATTGACTGCCAAGGTAACTGGGGAAACATACTGACCGGAGATGGTGCAGCCGCACCTCGTTATATAGAAGCACGACTGAGCAAATTCGCTTTGGACACGGTGTTCAACCCCAAAACCACCCAGTGGATGCTTAGTTACGATGGACGCAAAAAAGAACCCGTACACCTGCCCGTCAAGTTCCCCCTGCTGCTGGCACAAGGAGTAGAAGGTATCGCCGTTGGATTGAACTCAAAAATACTACCGCATAACTTCAACGAACTATGCGATGCCGCTCTGCATTATCTGAGAGACGAAGAGTTTGTTCTCTATCCCGACTTTATTACCGGAGGAGAAATAGATGTCAGCAAATACAACGATGGCGAACGAGGTGGAGTTGTCAAAATCCGTAGTAAAATCACAAAAGCGGATGACAACAAAACACTCATTATCTCACAAGTGCCGTTTGGAACTACCACTGCCAAAATCATTGAGACCATCCTCAAAGCACAAGAGAAGGGGAAAATCAAAATCAAAAAAGTGGATGACTTTACTGCCGAAGATGCCAAGATTGTGGTTCAACTCTCTCCCGGTTCATCATCCGACAAAACCATAGACGCACTTTACGCGTTTACTGACTGTGAAGTCAGTATATCACCCAACTGCTGCGTTATCCAAAACAAAAAACCTATCTTTACCAATGTCAGCAACCTGCTCAAAATGTCTGTTGACAACACCAAAGCACTTCTCAAATGGGAACTGGAGATACAGAAAGGCGAATTGGAAGAGCAGTTCTTTTTCACATCGTTAGAGAAAATCTTTATCGAGAATCGTATTTACAAAGAACCCGGTTACGAAAACGCACCTAACAAGGATAAACTCATTCAATTTGTTGATCAGGCATTAGAACCATTTAAGCATCAACTGATACGTGAGGTTCGCACTGAAGACATCGAACGCCTGTTTGAAATCCGCATGATTCGCATCACCAAATTCGATAGCAAGAAAGCGGATGAATTAATGAAAGATCTGGATCGGAAAATCAAAGATACCATCAAAAACCTTAACCACCTCAACGATTACACCATCGCATGGTTTGATAGCCTAAAACAAAAATATGGAGCCAAATATCCGCGTCGCACCGAAGTGCGCAATTTCGCCAGCATCAATATCCAAACCGTAGTGGAAGCGAACGAAAAACTCTATATCAACCGCGAAGAAGGATTTATGGGAACCGGATTGAAGAAAGATGAGTTCCTATGCAACTGCTCCGATATAGATGACGTCATCGTATTCCACAAAGACGGCAAATACAAGGTCCAGAAAGTGGCAGAGAAATTCTTTGTGGGTACAGACGTACTGCATGTTGACATCTTCAAGAAGAACGATACCCGCACCATCTACAATGTCGTTTATCGCGATGGCAAGGGGGGAATCTACTATATGAAACGCTTCTTTGTCACCGGTGTTGTACGAGACAAAGTGTATGATATCACTCAGGGAAAGCCCGGCAGCAAGGTTGTTTATTTCACGGCCAATCCTAACGGTGAGGCGGAAGTGATACGCGTACAATTCAAACCCGCTCTGCATCTCAAAAAAGTGGAGGTATTCAAGGATCTGAGCGAACTATCTGTTAAGAGCCGCAGCGCACGGGGCAACCTGCTCACCAAATACGACATCAAATCCATTTCTCTCAAGCAGAAAGGACATTCCACCTTGGGTGGACGACAAGTCTGGTTTGACCCGGATATCCTGCGTATCAACTACGATGGACAGGGACAGTATCTTGGCGAGTTCCAAGAAAATGACCGCATATTGGTCATCACAACCAACGGAGAGTATTTCCTCAATACTTTCGATGTTACGGCACACTTTGACAACAACATTCTGCGCATCGAGAAATACAACGACCAAAAAGTTTGGTCACTCGCCATGTGGAATGCCGAACTGAAATACTATTACATCAAACGCTTCCAATTTGACGCCACTCCTAAGTCACAAAACATGTTGGGCGAAGACGATAATAGCAAAATCACTGTCCTATCCGATAGAGAAGAAGCCGTTTTCCGTGTCAATTTCTTGGACGAACGTCCGGCTATGGAGATTGTGCTTGCCAACTTTATTGACATCAAATCTCCAAAAGCCAAAGGCAAACGCATCACAACTCTTGAGGTGGCTTCCATAGAAGATATCACCCCGGAACCGGAACCGGAACCGGAACCAGAGACCGAAATAGAGCCGGAAACTGAAACAGAAACGAAAACTACACAAGCAACAGACAAAACAAAAGAAACACCCGTAATAGATGTTCCTTTGGAGATTTCTGCGGAAGTGCCCGAAGATTCACAACCTGTTGATGGGCAACTATCACTATTCTAAACATCCCAAATCCTTCAGCAGCAGATAAACACGCTCTATGGGGAAACCCATTACATTGAAATAACTACCCCGCATGGATGATACCCCCACATAACCTATCCACTCCTGCACACCATAAGCCCCTGCCTTGTCGAGGGGCTTATATTTTTCCACGTAGTACCCTATCTCCTCGTCCGTCATATCTCTGAATGTCACATCGGTACAATCCACCAATGTGTATTCTTTGCCATCTGCTATCACACATACGGCGGTATAAACCTGATGTGTCTTGCCGCTTAGACTTAGCAACATCGATCTGGCATCAGCCAAATCTTTGGGCTTGCCCAACATTCGATCCTCCAGCCACACGATTGTATCAGATGTGATCAAGACATCGTCCTTGCCTAAGAGCTTTCCATACGCGCGCGCCTTCGCGCGCGCTATATATAAAGGTATATCTCCTGCCTTAAGTTGGGCAGGAAAAGACTCATCTGCATCGATGGAAACGGCTGTAAAAGGACAATCAAGACCCGCCATCAGTTCGCGACGACGCGGACTCTGACTTCCTAAAATGATGTTTTTCATACCTACAACGACACACTAATTACATATGCGTATAGCGTGCCGAGAAACATAATGAACTTAGCCAAGAACTGAGGTGCCCGATAATCCGAAGGAATTTTGGCAGCCCAAACCAGCCATAACAAACAAACGAATGGGACAAACAACCCAAACACGACATACCTTATGGACAAGCACCCCCACACGTGCGAAAACGGCAGTATCGAAAAAGCCAACCAAGCAATTAGTCCAACGGTTAGCAGCACCATTGCCGTAACAAACACTTTGGTCGGAGTCTCTCCCATCTTGATAGGCATAGAGTGGCACTCTAATTCACGATCACCTGTTTGGTCCTGCAAGTCTTTGATCACCTCACGAATCCATGTACACAAAAAAGCAAACAAGGCAAATCCTCCGAGCCAGATATACAAATCGTGACTGGCAGGCGAGTATTGCACCACTTCGCCATAACTGTGCTTCAAATAACTGACATTGGCAAATGCTATCAACATCGGCACCAAAGCCGAGGAAAAAGCCACAATGACATTACCTACAATGAATTGTCGCTTGTAACTGGACGAGTAAAACCACAACAACCCCGGTACCACTACATAAATCAAACCCAGCGTCGTGCTTCTCACTACTACTGCTACCGCTATTCCCATCGCAATACCGCAGGCAGTCAGTATTTGAAAAAAACGCATCGCCTGCTCCTTGCTGATAGTACGCGTAACGATGAGACGTTCCGGACGGTTAATCCTATCAATTTTTACATCAAAATAGTCATTGATTACATACCCTCCGGCAGCTATCAATACTGTACTCACTATCAGCAACAGGAGAAGCCACCATGGCAACTGCTCCTGCCATAGGGATTGACCAAGTACAGGCACGGCCACCCACTTCTCCATCACCCATAGCAAGATGGCAATAAAGACGAGATTGGGAATTCGTATCAGTTTGAGGTAGTCTTTCATTTCTTCCGCTTACTGTTTGTTGTGATTTCCAAGATGACTCCTTTCCATGCAGGTAGAGTGATTTGAATAGGCTCGGTGGAAGTAAAAGCTATTTGCTGACTACTCTTGCCATTAGCACCCTTCGATACCAAAACACAGTCGGTCAACAAATCCACTGCTTTAGCCCGCTTGCACTCTTTCTGGTGTAGGTACTCAAACGCTTCCTTAGGTATTCGCACATTGACAGGCACTTCTTTGTCATCAAAATTCGCCACTACCAACAGTAGTTCATCATCTGCCTTGCGAAGAAATGCGAACTGCTCATGTTTATTGAAACCTTCCCCTTGCGCATACTCCAAGTCGTACATCTTTCCTTCTGTCACGGCAGGATGATCACGAGCGATGGTAAGCAGTTTTTGGTAGAAACAACGTAGGTCTGCTTGTTCTGCATCCAGTTTTTTTCCATCAAACTTGCCATGGTTAGTCCACGCCTGCATGGAACGCACTCCCCAGTAATCGAAGATGGTTGTTCTCCCATCCATTCCGGAGAATCCCTCCATATCCATACCTTTCTCGCCCAACTCTTGTCCCGAATAAACCATCACGGGGTTTTTGCCCAAGGTAGAAAGCACTATCATCGCGGGCTCTGCTGAACGTCCTCGACCGCAGAAAAAACCGCTTGCAATACGCTGTTCATCGTGATTCTCCAAGAAATAGAGCATTCTATCTTGTATATCGTCAACGCATTGCCACTGTGCTGTGATTCCTTCTGCCGGCCAGTTCTTACTGGTTACACCACGCAGATACTCGTACATACCCACCTTGTCATATAAGTAATCAAAACCCGCATTCAAGTAGTCGCGATAGCAGGACGGATTGTAACATTCTGCTATAAACTGCACATTGGGGAATTGCGTTTTGACAGCAGGTAATGCCCAACCCCAAAACTCCACCGGCACCATCTCCGCCATATCCACACGGAAAGCATCTATACCCTTTTGAGCCCAAAACAGCAGAATATCCAACATCTTGCCCCATGTGTTGGGAATGGGTGAAAACTGCTTTTCACCACCCCCTTGATAAAACACGCCATAGTTCAACTTGATTGTGTCGTACCAATCGTGTTCGCTTGCCATAGGACGGAAACAATCATTACCCGTCACCTTGGCAGGTTCTTCAACAAATGTGCACTCCTTGAAATCAAGAGCAAAACGGCTGTTCGGCATGTAATAGAAATTGTTTAACGGAGAAAAAGCCCACTCGGGATGGTCATTCTCGCCTAAATCTTCTACCCCCTCCGGTTTGCATAGCGACTTGTACTCACGCGACACATGATTGGGCACAAAGTCCATAACCACTTGGAGCCCCGCCTTGTGCGTGCGACCAATCAAAGCCTCAAACTCATCCATGCGATGGCTCTCATCCACCGCCAAATCCGGATCTACATCGTAGTAATCCGTTATGGCATATGGACTGCCTGCTTTGCCTTTGGTAATCGTAGGGTTGTTCCTATCTGCAGTCGCATGGCGCACCACACCCGTGTACCACACATGCGTTGCACCCAAGTCGTGGATGGCTTTGAGTGCTTTAGGGGCAATGCTATTAAACTTGCCACAACCGTTTTCTTCGCGAGAACCGTTCTTTTGGCGAGTCTCATTGTAGTTGGCAAACCACCGCGGTACAAGTTGATAAATTATCGGCTTCACTTTATTTAGTAGTTTTTATGGGGTGTTCTAATTCAGAACACCCATTATATGAATTTATTTCGATACGATGGATTGTGTGTCCATGGCTATCATCATCTCCTCATCAGTCGGAATCACACACACTTGCACTTTGCTCGCAGGAGTGGAAATCAATTTCTCCTCTCCACGTGTTTTGTCTGACAAGTCGTAATCCACGTCTATTCCAAGATATGTCAAACCCTTACAAATCTCACCGCGAATGTATGTGTCATTCTCACCAATACCGCCCGTGAAAACAAGGATATCAATGCCATTCATGGCTGCAGCGTATGCGCCTATGTATTTCTTGACACGATAAATGAACATCTGACGAGCCAAGTCAGCACGATGATTGCCTTCTTTTATCGCATTCTCTATATCACGAGCATCGCTGCTCACACCACTCACGCCGGCCAAACCGGATTCTTTGTTGACCAAATTGGAAAACTCTGCCGTGCTTAGATGTTCCTTATCCATGATGTAGGTGGCAGCACCTAAATCCAAATCACCCGCACGCGTGCCCATCATGAGACCTTCGATAGGGGTCAATCCCATACTCGTATCAACCGATTTACCGTTCATAACAGCCGTACAACTGCCGCCGTTGCCTATGTGCGCAGTAACGATTTTCTTACCTTGGGCTTCTACCCCCAAGAACTCGCACACGCGAGCGGAAACATAACGGTGGCTCGTTCCGTGGAAACCATAGCGACGAATGGCATATTTCTCATACAATTCGTACGGAAGAGCATACATGTAAGCATATTCCGGCATCGTCTGGTGGAAAGCTGTGTCAAACACACCCACTTGCGGAACACCCGGCAAGGTCTTTTCGATTGCCTCAATTCCCTTCAGATTGGCAGGGTTGTGCAGAGGTGCCAATTCCGAACACTGAACCACCATATTTTTTACCTCATCGGTAATAAGAACCGACTTATTAAACTTCTCGCCTCCGTGCACCACGCGGTGACCGACAGCATTAATCTCTTTGAGACTCTTTAGGCAACCTATCTTAGCATCCACCAACGTATCCAAAATCAATTGAATGCCAACCGTATGTTCCGGCATGGGCTTCTCAATCTTCACCTTTTCACCACTGGGCAACTTAACCTGCAAGAACGAGTCCGGCAAACCTATCTTCTCCACACCACCTTGCGCCATGACGGACTTGGTGTCCATTTCAAATAGTTTATACTTAATGCTCGATGAGCCACAATTTAATACGAGAATTTTCATAATACAACTTCCTTAAAAAATTTATTTTATCGCCTGATTGGCTGTAATAATAACCATTTGTACAATATCCTGGACCTTACATCCGCGGCTCAAGTCATTCACCGGAGCTGCTATTCCCTGCAAGATTGGACCTACGGCGTCAGCGCCGGAGAAGCGTTCTACCAATTTGTATCCAATATTTCCGGCTTGCAAATCCGGGAACACAAGCACATTAGCTTTGCCGGCTACAGCACTTCCGGGAGCCTTGCTTGCACCCACTTTCTCTACCAAAGCGGCATCTGCCTGCAACTCGCCATCCAACATCAAATCAGGAGCCAACTCCTTGGCAATACGAGTCGCCTCGGTCACTTTGTCTATCAACTCGTGCTTAGCACTCCCTTTTGTTGAGAACGACAGCATGGCCACACGCGGCTCAATACCCGCAATGGTCCGTGCTGTTTCTGCCGTCGAAATGGCTATCTGAGCCAACTCTTGAGCCGAAGGACATGGATTGACTGCACAGTCAGCAAAAATCAAGAACCCATCTTCACCCAACTGTTTGGCAGGCGTAAACATAAGAAACGCTCCGCTTACAATGCTGGTTCCGGGTTTGGTTTTCAAAATTTGAAATGCCGGACGTATCGTATCAGCCGTCGTACCACGTGCTCCTGCCAATTCACCATCCGCATCACCGTTCTTAATCATCAAACAACCCAAATAGAGAGGATCTTTGGCTTTCCGAGCAGCCTCTTCCTCCGTCATACCTTTCGCCTTACGCAATTCGTATAACAAATGAGCGTAAGTGGCCATCTTGGCGTCTTTCTCCGGATCAAAAATGGTGGCTTCCTTGATGTACTCATAACCATTTTCGGCTGCCATCTTGTTGATAACCTCACAATTACCTACCAAGATAAGTTTCGCAATTTTGTCCTTGAGCTGTATATTAGCTGCTTCCAACGTTCTGGGCTCATCACCCTCCGGCAACACAATACGTTGCGGATTGGCTTTTGCTCGTACGAGCATCTTTTCTAAAATATTCATATGCAATTTTACTTTAATTAACGACTATTAACGACTCATCCCCACCCCAAGAATCAAACTCAAATTCACTTTGCAAAGATACATATATTTTTTTACACATGCAACCTGAAGTTAAAAAAATCGTTTTTTCCTTAAAAATATTTTGCCAATCAAAAAAAAAGCAGTACTTTTGCACCTTGAATTCGAATTTAGAAAAATTAAACACCTAAATAAGCTATGCGTAAATCTTTATTCCTTGCATTTCTCATGGTAGCTGCTGTCTCCGTAACGGCACAGCAACCCGTTGACTCTCTGGGTATCCACCCATACAAGCCGACAGAGTTTCTTTCCAATGGTCAATCCAATTGGTCATTGTGGTTGTCAGGAGGTTTTCCAATGACTGATTTTGATTTTGGTCATCAGCAGAAAAGCCCAATCGGTTTTCTCTATGATGGCAAAGGTGAGCCCGCTTTCAACCTCGGATTGGCTGGTGAATACAACTGGAACAACACCTTTGGGATTGGTGCACAATACAAGTATCATAGCTATCAAGTACTCGGCGAGAATGAAGTGGAAGACCTTATTAATGGTCGTATGCACCAAGCTATTGCTTTCTTTTCAGTAGATATTTTCAACGCATGGCGCAAACATCAACCATCCAAAATCTTTGCTCTCAATCTTATGCTCGGTGGTGGTGCTGCTTTCTACAAAAACACTCACTATTATCCTCAAAGTCCGCGCGTAACTAGTGGCAACAAAACAGCATCGCCCAATCCCATCACACCTGACGATAAGGCATTTTCTGACAATTCTTACACCTGCGTTCCGGTAGTGAACTTCGGTGCATCGTTTGAGTTCAATGTCAGCCGTTCCATCGCTCTTGGTTTCGGCGCATGGTACAATATGTTTACCAAAGATGACGTTGATCACGCAATGCTTGGTTCCAACAACGATGGAATGTGGGATGTTGATCTCGTTCTTCGCTACAAGATTAATGCTGCCAAGAAATCACACATGCGCAACTATGTTAGCTCTGAGGCTTGGGATGAGCAGTATGCACAAAGCCATCCGGGTTACAAACAATACAAAGGCGCTACTCCGGTTGATGGCGGAAGTGGCAAGCGTGACACTCTCGTCCTGTTCCATCGAGACACTGTAGTCTTGTCGGATAAAGACAGAACAAGCAACTACGTTGAGCGCGAAGAGCGTGAGTACATCAAGGAGAGCATCATTCAACTTGGCTACCACTATGTATATTTCGACAACGGCAAAGCTATCATTGATAACCAAGGTCTGATTGTTATCCAACAGGTTGCTAACCGCATGAAACGCGATACGGAGAGATATGCCGTTCTGATTGGTTACTGCGACAATACCGGTTCAGATGAGATAAACAACAAACTGGCAGCTCAACGTGCACAAAACGTATATGACGAGTTGACCAAGGAGTACATGATTGAAGAAGATCGTTTGACATGCTTCAGCAAGGGTATCCTACAGGGCAACAAGAGCAAAACTGCTTACGCACCTAACCGCCGCGTAGAAATCCGTCTCGTTACGAAAGATGAGTTTGAACGTCTCAAGAAAGAGAATCAAGAAGATATCTCCGCTAAGACATCCAAAACTACCACTCGTGCGGAACGAGCTGACATCCAGAATGCTCCAACACAGACTATCAAAGTTACTGCCAATGTAACGCTCAGCAAATTGGCTCGCCAATACTACAACAATACCCATTGCTGGGTTTACATCTATCAGGCCAACCAGGATCGTCTCAACGACCCAAGCCGCCTGCCTAACGGCATTGACATCTTGATTCCGGAATTGACCGAAGCTCAAAAACAGATTACCAAAGAGCAAGCTCACGATTTGTATTTGACTCTTCGCGATCAAGATTGATTCGATTAAGGTTCGCGCGCCTTACTAATGCGCGATGGTCCCGTAGCTCAGTTGGTTAGTAGCACCTGACTCATAATCAGGGGGTCCTTGGTTCAAGCCCAAGCGGGACCACACAAACAAGCGTTTACTTCTCGGTAAGCGCTTGTTTGATAACTAAAACCAAAAACAAATAACACCTATCGTTTCTATAGTCACTATGGTGGCTATCTTCCCATTTAATTGGGAGGCAGGAACTTTCCATTATGTCTTACAGGACAAAACAAATAAGAGGCAAAGAATACATCTTTTGCGATTGGCGGCGCAAATATGTACGGCTCACTCCGGAGGAGTGGGTTCGCCAGCAGTTTCTCCACTATCTGGTGGAGCAGTTGAGGTATCCGTCATCGCTGATAGCCGTAGAAATAGCTTTATCTACAGGGCGTCGTGCGGACGCAGTCGTCTATAGTAAACAATTGGTTCCGCTGGTTATTATTGAGTTCAAAGCAGATTCGGTCGCACTGACGCAAGACACTTTAGATCAAGCTGCTGCCTACAACCGCCAACTACAAGTTCCTTACTTGATACTTCACAACGGCATCAACACCATTGTCGGTAAAATAGTTCCGGCTATCAACACCCCATCTGCTGAGAACATACCCATCCAAAACCACACCATCGAGTTTTTGGACAACATCCCATCCTACTCATCGCTGATATCCTAAAAACTTGTGGAGGACTATTCCCCTCCCCATTCAGCAGGGCTGGGGGCTTGCATTTTGCATTCTGCATTCTCCATTCTCCATTTTTCAATTGTTCCACGCACGGGTGGATTACGGGTGGATTACGGGTGGATAGCATAACAAAAATCGTGGAACATTGCACACTTTTTTTTCAAAAATCGTATTATTTTTTGTGTAATTCAAATAAAAGCTGTACCTTTGCAAGTTGAAAGGAAAAGTGGGAGGGAAGAATTAACGACTAATAACTAACAACAAATAAAAACTATGATTCTATTTACTATTCTTATCGTGATTGCAGCTATCCTGCTGATATTGCTTGTTTTGGTTCAAAACAGCAAAGGTGGTGGACTCGCTGCAGGTTTTGCAAGTGGCAACCAAGTGATGGGCGCACCTAAAACTGCTGACTTCCTGGAAAAAGCCAGTTGGACTTTGGCAGCTATTATCGTTGTTCTGTCCATCCTCGCCGTTGGTTTTGGCAAAGGACAACAAGTACAAACCGCAGACGAAAGCGCTATCGTGGAGCAAGTAGAAGAAGCTGCTGCTGCACTGCCTCAGCCCGCTGCTGCTGACTTTGGCGAAGAACAAGGCGAATAAGTCTTGCTACCATTCTCGGCGAAAAAAACCGCCGAAGAGACAAATAAACATGTAGTAGGGATAGACTATTCCCAAAAGCAATGCTACCCAAAGAGAGACCGATGCGTCTCTCTTTTTAATGAGCGAATATTCCACAGGAAACTTGATCAGCATGATTGCCGGAGCAACCATCTGTATTAGGTTAGCCATTAGCACGATAGTGCCACAACGGACAATATCTTTATCCCGAAACTTGGGTGCTTTACCTGCCCAACGCATACGCTGACTGATGAGCGCTGCCAACGTGGGTTGAGGCGTCACATAGGCAGTTACTTGTTCCTCATCGATTGCTTCTATCTTCAGTCCGCGCTGCTTGAAACTTTCCAGCAAAAACATATCGTCGCCGGATAGTATCTCCGGATGCAGGTCAGCATAACTCTCCAACCATCGTTCACGCTTCACTATCAAGTTGGCTCCGCTGCACATAACAGCATGCCCCCTCTTGGCTGTTTCCATAGTCAATTGTTGGATAGCAGCGTACTCCGCTATTTGAAGACGTTCCAGCAGATTAGCAGATCGCCCCTCTACACGCATGCGCAGAGGCAATATATACAGGTCTGCCGTCAACTCTTGCGATTGAACCGATTCGATGTTGGGCAACTTCACATCATCATCCTGCAACCACACATAGTCTGTTGTGGCAGCACTTATCAATTTATGTAGGGCAAACTTCTTCCCTTTACCCTCGTCGTTGATACCTCTACGCGGGATTATACGTTCAATTGACATAGTTGTTGTTCAAACAAAGGATACGACTTTTTGATACATTCGCTATCATCACACGGTAAGTCTGCTGCCATCAATGCCATCGCCATACGATGGTCATGATACGTCCTACATTCACGAACAGACCGCAATCGGTCACTCTCCTTCCAACGAAGCGATTGAGTGCCAACTGCCCACAAGCGTACACCCAACTGCCTGCATGTGATTGCCACCACCGGATACAAGTCCGGACAAGAACGGAAATTTTGAATCAGCAGATACCTGCGGACGTTGTGTTTTTTACAGACAATCACCCCGTTCGCAGCAAAGATGGTCTTCACACCTAATTTACGAAAAATATCCGCCACAACCTTATCCCCCTGCAAGGAATCGGCTCGCAGGTTGCGAAGCAATATCTCACCTCCGTGCAAAGCTATGTACTCGTACCAAAAAGCGGCACTGCTCCAATCGACTTCGCAAGAACCTATCCCCGTCCCTGCACCATCCCTAAAAAGAGTGGAGGATTGAGAACGTTGAATCAAAGTGCGTGTCATTTCTATATAGGGCGAACGGATATTCGTTTTCACATCCACCCCTATCAGCAGCAAAGCCGAGATAAACTGCGTAGAGAGGGGATTGAGAATGCTCAATGCACGTTGCTCGTTGGGGTGCGTCAATTTGCGCCCATGTATAAGCAGTGGAGGGTAACCGTACTCCCCCTCAAAACGGATATCAGCCCCCAATGCCAGTAGTGCCTCCACCAGTTGCAAAATAGGACGCTCACGCATGCGAGGACTGCCGTCCAACACCACATTCAGCCCCTCTTGCTGGGCACAATAAGCCGTCAGAAATCGCATCGCCGTGCCACAGTTCTTCAGATCAAGCCTACACACGCTCTCCGACTGAACGGCTGGCAGAGACTGAACACGACGGATGGAGGTTAGAGCATCGTGCAGTAACACCACATCGTCCGGTACGTTATCGCTACTCACCACATCAAGCAAAGGCCAATCGTGCATAGCTTGTATAATCAATACACGATTGGCAATACTCTTCGATATCGGCAAATCCACCTCACGCATGGCGTTTGAGGAACTTGCGAACAATCAAATACAAAATAGCCGCAGCCACAACGACTACAATGATGATACCGAGCACGTGACTATACTGCTCAATAACATCCTTCTGACCATGAGCCAAATAGCCCAACAATGCCAAAATAGCATTCCAGATGAAAGCCCCCAAGAAAGTGTAAAGAAGGAACTGACCAAAGTGCATGCGGCTTAGGCCTGCGGGAATACTGATGAGTTGACGAATACCCGGAACCAAACGACCAATAAAAGTGGATACCTTGCCATAGTCATTAAAATAGGTTTCCGCCTTTTGTACTTTTTCCTTAGACAACAGACACAAATGCCCTATGCGACTATCTGCAAACTTATATATAATAGGACGTCCCAACCACACACTCAGGGCGTAATTGATAATGGCACCTAACATGGCACCCAATGTGCCAAATAGTACTATCAAAGCCACATCCAAAGGATAATTGGCAGTTACACAGAGTGCACTATCCGCCTCCGCTGCCACAAAAGCCGCAGGGGGAATCACCACCTCGGATGGAAAAGGAATAAACGATGACTCAATGGTCATGAGCGCAGTAATCGACGCATAATTCATATGCGTCGAATACCACGAGACGATGTTTTCAACCAAAGACATAAGGATGCTTCGCGTAATTTGGCGGTACCAAAACCGGTGCCGTTTACAAGAAAATCAATTGAACCAAAATGTAAACCGGCAGCAAAACAATAAGCGAGAATTTAATCATATAGCCAAAGAAACTCGGCATAGAAATTTGATTCTCTTCTGCAATCGCCTTCACCATAAAGTTAGGTCCATTACCAATGTAGGTCATACTACCAAAGAACACAGCACCTATCGAAATGGCTTTAAGCAGCAGTTCGGGTATCTGAGCCACCATGTTCGTATCCATCGAAGCCATTATTTCTGGACTAAGTCCCGTACCCATCGACCAGAACGCTACTGCCGTTGGAGTGTTATCCAAGAAGGATGAGAGCAAACCGGTAGCGTAGTAATATTGCCAAATCTGATCCAAACCAAGACTGGCAGCATTCTCTTTGAGGAAAATGAGCGCCGGTGCCATAGTCGTGAAAATACCAATGAACAAGGCTGCCACTTCCAAAATAGGAGCCCATGTGTATTTATTGTCCTCATAACGTACTTTTTTGGACGTAGTAAGCAGACTGGCTATCATCAGAACTACCATTGCTATTTCACGCAAGTACTTGATATACAGAGGAGCTCCCTCTTCACCCATCGCAGGGATAGTGCCTGCGTTCAGAAAAGCTACACTTGCAACCACACCTGCCAGCCACAGGAAATTCAGCTTGCCGGTCAGACACAAGGGTTGTTGTTCACGCGAATCCGCGCTCAGAGCCGTCCATTCCTCTTTTCTGTAGAAATACGTGTCTGCCAAGAAGTAGAGCAGTAGCAATACAGCCCCCGTAAATAACCACGGTAACCACATAGATGCGAACCATGTGAAACTTGCACCACGCAGGAACAGCATAAACAATGGTGGGTCGCCAAGAGGGGTCATCAGTCCACCGCAGTTAGCCACCAACGCAATGAAAAACAGAACGGTATGCACTTTGTATTTGCGCTGTTGATTGGTTGTCAGCACAGGACGGATGAGCAACATGGCGGCTCCGGTAGTTCCCATCAAACTGGCAAGAAAAAATCCAATTGCCAAAAACAACGTATTGATGATTGGCTTTGCCTTGATATCACCACTAAGATGAATACCACCCGTTATCACAAACAATGCCAAAAGCAAGATAATAAAGGGCAGATAATCAAAGAAGATTGTATCCACCAACGAGTGAGTCAGTCCCTGCACAACCATAAAAATAGCCACAGGCACCCCCAACACGGCTGATACAATGAGTTTGTTAAGATTGCTCTCCCACCATTTTTCGGCAATGATAGGACCAATCGCAATCGCGAGCAACATAATTCCGAAAGGAATCATCGCCCATGCGGGCATCATAAATTGTTCCATATTACATTGTTTTTCGAGCTATCGAATTATCGAAATATCGAGCCGTTAATCAAGCTTCAGAACTGCCAAGAAGGCTTTTTGCGGCACTTCGACATTAC
>JAGHSR010000159.1 GCA_018065765.1 Candidatus Colicola coprequi | reverse complement strand
CCATTTGATAAATTTGTAGTAACTTTGCGCGAAATTTGATATATTATGCCGCGTAAAACAAACAAAAACATTTCAGCCCCTGCTTCCAGGGAGAGTAGTTCCTCCTTTCATATAGATCAGCGCTCCCTGATGAGCACCATTCGCACATTCCTTGCTGACGAGCGCACACGCCACATTGTTGCACTCGTTACGATGGCTTTGGCACTGTTTTTAACTATTTCATATATCAGTTACTTCGTTACGGGTGCCGGCGACTCCTCTATATTGGAGTTGCCTCATGGCGAAGATAATTTGCAACGAGATGGCATTCACAATACACTCGGACTGCCGGGAGCATGGTTAAGCGACTTGATGGTAGATAAGTCTTTCGGCATCGTATCTTTTCTATTCATCGTCATGCTTGCGCTCTATGGTTTGCAACTATTCCGTGCCATCCATATCGGTTGCTTCAGACTGCTATTCTGCTGCACATTTTGGCTGATATGGGGCTCCGTTACCTTGGGCTTTGTTCAGCACATCACCGGCATTGACACATTCTTCCGCTGGGGAGGCTCACACGGTGAAGCGTTGTCATTGTGGCTTGATTCGTACGTACACCCTCTCGGAGTGATGATAATCATTCTGCTCACACTCTTCATTTTCTTGATTGTGGCAGACAAACAGTTTATTGCGCGCACGACACAATTCTACCAGTGGGTGGCTTCCCTATTCCGCAGGCAGGATAACGATAACGACAACGATAACGACAACGATAACGACAACGATAACGACAACGATAACGACAACGACAACGATAACAACATGCCTGACAAACCGGCAACCGAGGCACCCAAGACGGATTTCACCATCGAAATTACGAATGACGATACCAATAACGATAACGAAAACGAAAACCAAAACGATAACGAAAACGATAACGAAAACGATAACGAAAACCAAAACGATAACGATAACCAAAACCAAAACGAAAACGATAACGATAACCATAACCATAACGACAACGAAAACAGAGGCAAAGATGGTCTCCCGTTGGATATAACGGAAACCAAAGAGGTGGAAGTGGTGGAAAAGCAGTTGCCCCCCTACGACCCACGTATGGACTTGGAGTTTTATAAGTTCCCCACATTAGACCTGCTGAAAGTGTATGACAACGAGACATCGCTGGTAGTCAATCAGGACGAACAACAAGCCAATGCCAACCGCATTGTCACGACCCTGCGCAACTACGGAATTGAGATCGATTCCATCAAGGCTACCGTTGGACCTACTGTCACATTGTATGAGGTCGTTCCCAGAGCCGGTGTGCGTATCAGCAAGATTCAAGCGTTGGAAAACGACATCATGCTTTCGCTTTCCGCCAAGGGTATTCGTATCATAGCTCCTATCCCGGGCAAAGGTACAGTGGGTATAGAAGTGCCTAACGAAAAGCCTCAAGTCGTTTCCATGCACTCTGTCATCGCGTCCAAACGTTTTCAGGAAGATAAGAAGATGCGTTTGCCTATCGCTATCGGCAGAACCATTACCAACGAAGTCTTTATGTTTGACTTGGCTAAGACCCCACACTTGCTGGTAGCAGGTGCTACAGGACAAGGTAAATCGGTTGCCATCAACGCTATCATCACTTCGCTGCTTTATAAAAAACACCCGGCTGAACTCAAACTGGTGATGGTGGATCCCAAAAAAGTTGAGTTTGCGCCCTACCGTCCTTTGCTCAAGCACTATCTGGCGGCTATGCCCGAAACAGACGAACGAGACGTTATCATCACCGATTGCGAGAAAGTGATTAATACTCTCAACTCGTTGGTCATTGAGATGGAGAACCGCTACGAACTGCTGGAAGATGCAGGTGTAAGAAACTTAGAGGACTACAACGACAAGTTCATCGCTCGTCATCTCAATCCTGAAAAACTGGTGGCAGGTCAGTTCCACCACCGTTTCCTGCCGTACATTGTTATCATCTTTGATGAGTACGGCGATTTCATCATGCAGGCCGGCAAGCAAGTGGAAACGCCTATAGCCCGTATCACGCAAAAAGCGCGTGCGGTGGGTATGCACATGATACTGGCTACCCAACGTCCGTCTGTCAATATTGTCACCGGTGTCATCAAAGCCAATATCCCTACCCGCATTGCCCTGCGCACTCAGTCAGTGGTTGATTCCCGCACGGTGTTAGACGCCAAGGGCGCAGACCAACTGATAGGTAAGGGTGATATGCTCTATTCCGGTAGTGGTGAGATTACCCGTATCCAGTGCGCCTTTGTGGATACACCGGAGGTGGATGCACTGGTGGATTACATATCCGGACAACAGCACTATTTTGAGCCCTACCAATTGCCTGAATACGTTGGTGAAGGCGGTGATGCTGAACCCTTAGCACCGGGTAGTGTGGATCTCAAACGCTTAGATCCTATGTTTGCTGATGTTGCCCGCTACGTGGTTTCCAAGCAGGAGGGTTCTACCTCTCGCCTGCAACGTGCTTTCGAAATAGGTTACAACCGTGCCGGTAAACTCTCCGACCAGTTGGAGGCAGCAGGTATAGTAGGACCTAACAAAGGACCTAAGGGACGCGATGTCCTCATTCAAGATCTCGACGCATTGGAACGCCTTTTGGAAACACTATAATACTTCGCCACTATGTTACTCTCTGCACTCACCACGTTGCTGACATTACTCGCTACAAGCACTCTTAAGTCAGATATTTCTCTCACTGTTGCTGCCAGTGCCACACAGCCTATCACCTACCGCGGTTCGTTTGTTATGCAGGGTGAGAAATTTAATTTGAGTCTTTCGTCGTACGAAGCAGCGTATGATGGGCAGACTTTTTATCTTTACAATGAAGATGCCGATGAGTTGACTTTGTCCACACCGACGCAAGAAGAACTGACTGAAGTCAACCCGCTGCTGGCTGCTCGCGCCATCATGGATGCTTGCAACATCACAGAACGCACCTGCGAAGATGGTAGTATGCTAACCACGCTCACACCACGCAATTCAGGCATGGATTTGCAAAAACTGACCCTCCGTCAGCGTGATCAATTGCCTACGGAGATTGTGATGAAACAGAATAATCAGACCATCACATTGCGTCTGCAAAATCCGCAATACACGACCGACAGTACCTCCTTTATCCTGCACAAGGAGGGGGCTTATATCAACGACATGCGATAGCCATCATGACACGAAACACGTTAGCCGCTCTGTTGCTCATATTCCCTTGGGGGCTTTTGGCACAATCGTCTCCGTCCACAGATGAGGCGCATGACATGTGTGTGGCTTCCGGGCGGATTGCCGACATAGAGTTGTTCTACAACAGTTATTCGGTTCCGGACACTTGCGCATATCGGATGCAGGATTTGGATATCATCGATGCGTATCATAACCTGGAGCAGCAGCAGATCTCCGATGACGAGTTTATTCGCATAGCCGCACCCTACCGTATCGCATACGAAACACTGATAACCCATCTCAAGGACCATATCCGGCGACAGGAGTGGAAACAGGCACTCGCTTACGCTGAGTCGTTCGCCCCCTATTTCGGGAATGATCACTGTTTTCACGATTTGCTGCGCGTACTCGCACAAGCCGACAGCACCGATGTGACACGAAATAGTTTTGGTGACAGCATCAATTCATCGTTGGGCATGGAGTATGCCATGGTAATGTCCGCCGATGAAAAGACCCTCTTTTTTACAGGCCGTGACCGACGTGATAATCTGGGTGGCGAAGATATTTTTGTGTCCTATCTTAAAGATTCCGTTTGGAGTAAAGCTCAACGTTTGGATGAAATCAACACCATCTTCGGCAATGAGTCCGCAGAGGGGTTATCGCTCGACGGAACACAACTCATCGTCTTTCAAGACGGTGAAACATTAGTAACCACCCTCACCGCCAAAGGATGGAGCGAACCTAAACCCTTTATGGATTCTATTCACCTGAGCGATTGGATGTCCGATGCCATGATTACTGCCGATGGCAAAGCGCTACTATTCGCTGCCAGTACACAAGGTGAACACGAACTCACCAAAGCCGATGACCTATACGATGCCACCAATATTTATGTCGCCACCAAAGACTCATTGGGACATTGGTCTAATCCCATTAGTTTAGGACCAACCATCAATACCGCCGCTTCCGACCGTGCTCCTTTCTTGCACCCGGATATGCGCACGCTCTATTTCTGCTCCGCAGGACATAGCACGTTGGGAGGACTGGATGTATTCAAATCTACCCGACTTGATGACAACAGTTGGACTGAGTGGTCTCAACCTGTCAATTTGGGGACAGTCATCAATTCCGCAGGAACCGAATGTTGGTATCGCATTTCCACAGATGGTTCCAAGGCGTTTTTCTCCCATACTGACAATGGCGACCAAAACTTATATTGGATGTACCTGCCTCAAGATATGAAGCCGCAGCCCGTAGTGACCATCTCCGGTCATTTGATAGGACCTCACGGGACTCCTATCTCCGGCACTATTCGTTGGGAAGATTTGGACACACATCAGTCATTGGGAACCTCACAAAGTCGCCCCGATGACGGCTATTTCTTCATAGCCTTGCCAACGGGCAAAAACTATGGCTACTTTGTGCACGACTCCGCATATTTTCCGGTTGCTGACAACATCGACTTGACCCATGTGAACGAACCGATACAAATAGGCAACGATATCGTTGTAGCGACCATCCAGCAGATGGTGGACGAGGATATTTCTATGCCGCTAAACAACTTGTTTTCCAATACCAACGAAGCCATCCTTCTGCCTGCTTCCATCACCGAACTTGACCGTGCTATTGCTATCCTCCAACAGTACCACATCCGTGTTAGTATCGAAGGTCATACGGACGCTGTAGGCACCGACGAGAGCAACCAAACACTCAGCGAAAGCCGCGCCCAAGCAGTTCGGAACTACTTCATCGAACATGGTATAGCACCCGAACGCTTATCCACAATAGGCTATGGCGAGACGCGTCCACGCGATACCAACCTAACCGAAGAAGGACGTCAGCACAACCGACGTGTAGAACTTCGATTTATCAAATAAACAAAAATATATGGAACAATGTATCATCATCGGTAGCGGTCCGGCGGGCTATACAGCCGCTATTTATGCTGCTCGCGCCAATCTCAATCCATTACTCATTGAAGGTCCTCAACTCGGGGGACAACTCATGATTACTACGGAAGTGGAGAACTTCCCCGGTTATCCCGACGGTGTCGAACCCTTTCAAATGATGGACGATATGCGTCGTCAAGCGGAACGTTTCGGAACACGTTTCGTATCGGGCATCGTGACCAAAGCGGACCTCAATCCTACTCCATCCCATACTTACCAGATATGGGTCGAGGATACACAACTGTATGAGACATACTCCCTTATCATTGCCACAGGTGCTTCTGCCAAGTTTCTCGGCATTCAGAGCGAAGAGGACTATCGGGGACGTGGCGTGAGTGCATGTGCCACATGCGACGGGTTCTTCTACCGCAAAAAGACCGTAGCTGTTGTAGGAGGCGGCGATACCGCTTGCGAGGAAGCACAGTATTTGGCAGGACTGTGTGAGAAAGTGTATCTCATTGTTCGTAAACCTTATCTCCGTGCTTCCCAAATCATGCAAGATCGTGTTAAAAACAATCCCAAGATTGAGATTTTGTTCGAGCATAACACCCTTCGTCTAACAGGCGAACAGAAAGTGCAAGGTGCTGACCTCATCTATCGCAAGGGCGAAGCCGACGAAGAAATTCGCCATATTGCCATTGATGGGTTCTTCTTGGCTATCGGGCATAAACCCAACACCGATTTATTCAAGGATTATCTGGCGCTGAACGAGGAAGGATATATCCTCACCGAAGCGGATTCGCCACGCACGAATATCCCCGGCGTCTTCGCTGCCGGTGACTGTGCCGACCCGCACTACCGCCAGGCTATCGTAGCCGCAGCCTCGGGGTGCAAGGCAGCTATTGAGGCAGACCGCTATCTCAAGTCGCTATAGACTAATCCGGTAGCTCAGCCGTGCTCATGTTTCTACAAAGGAAAAAACGGCAACGCTTCTCCAACAACATAATTGCTGCCACCTATGAAGATTATATCTTCTTGGGTGGCATCTTTTTGGGCACTCTGTACTGCCTCTTTGACAGATAAATATGCCTTACCTGTCAGCCAAGACGCCATGGATTGCAGTTCAGCAGCCGGAATAGCACGGGACGTTTTCGCCTGTGTGAAATAGTAAACAGCATCCGTCGGTAACAGCTTCAGCACCACATCCACATCTTTGTCATTCACCATGCCGAACACAATCCGCAACTTTGCATTTTGCATTTTGCATTTTTCATTCTGCAACTGCTCCACCACATACTTGATACCATGCGAATTATGCCCTGTATCACAAATAACCGTCGGATTTGTTGCCAATGTCTCCCATCGTCCACGCAGACCTGTCAACTTATTCACTTGGCGGAAGCCTTTGCTTACTGCCTCACTGAAACCAACCTGCTGAGCAACAATACCTTCACGCACCAATATGGGATATAGTGCCCGCAACGCTACAAAAGCGGTTTGGCAATTTTTCTGCTGATATATCCCTTTTAACTCACAATCCGCTGCAATCCGCATTCTTTCTTTTGCCAAATAGCAGCATTGGTCTGCAAAATACAATCGACAATCGCTCGTCTCAAGTCCGTTACCCAACAAGCCGCATTTATCGGCTTTGTTCATAAAAACAGGCATTGTCTCCACATCGGTCTCACCTATCACACAAGGGACTTGGGGTTTTATTATTCCGGCTTTTTCGCCTGCAATCTGCGCCAATGTATTGCCTAAAAACTCCGTATGGTCCAGTCCGATATTGGTTATCACGCTCAATAGAGGTGTTATCACATTGGTAGCATCCAATCGGCCACCAAGTCCTACTTCTATCACGGCAATATCTACCTTCTCACACGCAAAATAGTCAAACGCAAGAGCCATTGTGATTTCAAAAAAAGACGGCTTGACATTCTCCAAAAATGCCTTGTGTTTGTCCACGAACTGCACCACATAATCCCGACTGATCATCTGTCCGTTGATGCGAATGCGCTCCCGATAATCTACCAGATGAGGCGATGTGTACAGGCCTACTTTCAGTCCCATTGATTGCAGCGAGGCGGCTATCATGTGCGATACCGACCCTTTGCCATTGGTGCCCGCTATATGCACAGCAGGAAAAGCCATATGCGGATTGTTTAAATACTGCATCAAAGCCCAAGTGTTGTCCAACCCGGGCTTGTACGCTCCGGCTCCTATTTGATGAAATGCCGGACATGCGTTGTATAGATAATGTAACGTCTCTTCGTAATTCATAACGGAATGCAAAGATAGCGTATTTTTATCAATTACGCAAATTTTTTTGTTCATATCAAAAAAAAGCAGTATCTTTGCGAGTTATTGTGAGTCTAAGACTCAACTGCATTGTTAACAACCAAAACAACTATATGAATATCTCTTACAATTGGCTCAAACGTTACATAGCTTTGACCGATGATGCTCCTACAGTAGCACAGATCTTGACTTCCATAGGTTTGGAAGTAGGTACAGTAGAAACCATTGAATCCATTCGCGGGGGTCTTGAAGGTCTCGTAGTTGGCGAAGTGGTAACTTGTATTCCCCACCCCAATAGTGACCATCTCCATATTACTACTACGCGCGTGCAGGCGGGCGAGGAACCTATCCAAATCGTATGTGGTGCCCCCAACGTAGCAGCCGGGCAGAAAGTGATAGTAGCTACCATCGGTACTGTTCTCTATCAGGGAGATGAACATTTCACTATCAAGCGCGGCAAGATTCGTGGCGAAGAGTCGTTGGGTATGATCTGTGCTGAGGACGAAATTGGTGTAGGTACCAACCACAACGGCATCATGGTTTTGCCTTCCGACACACCGGTTGGGCTACCCGCCAAAGAGTATTTCCATGTGGAGAATGACACCCTCATAGAGGTTGATATCACTCCCAATCGCAACGATGGAGCCAGCCACTACGGCGTAGCACGTGACTTGTATGCCTACTACAAAGCACACGGCCAGAACGTACCCCTTACTCGTCCCGATGTATCGTCATTTCGAGTGCAGAACCACACTCTGCCTATCGCTGTTTCTATAGACAACACGACTGCCTGTCCACGCTATACGGGCGTCAGCATAGCAGGTGTCACCGTCAAGGAATCACCCGATTGGCTCAAAACTGCCTTGACCACTATTGGTCTTCGCCCTATCAACAACATAGTCGATGTCACCAATTTTGTCTTGCACGAGATGGGGCAGGCACTGCATGCCTTTGATGCCGACAAGATTCAAGGACGACAAATCATTGTCAAGAACGCACACGAGGGGCAGAAATTTGTCACACTGGACGGTATTGAGCGCACAATGAGTGCTGCCGACCTTATGATTTGTAATGCTGCCGAACCCATGTGTATTGCCGGTGTCTTTGGCGGTCAGGACTCAGGAGTGACGATGAGCACCAAGAACGTCTTCCTTGAATCTGCCTACTTCGATCCTGTCAGCATTCGCAAAACGGCTCGTCGCCATGGTTTGAGCACCGATGCCTCGTTCCGCTATGAGCGCGGTTGCGATCCGAATAACACCCTATATGTACTCCAACGTTGCGCCCTGCTCATTCAGGAGGTTGCAGGTGGTGAGATTGCTATGGATGTTGTAGATGAAGGGCAAACTGAGTTTGAACCATTCGCAGTCGAGTTTAATATTGAGCGAGCCTATGCACTCATGGGGAAGAACATCGGAGACGACACCCTGCAAACCATCCTGACTGCTCTCGAAATCCAAATCACTAACCGCAATGGCAACATCTGGACACTGGCTGTGCCGCGCTACCGCGTAGATGTACAGCGCGAGTGTGATGTCGTGGAGGATGTGTTGCGCATATATGGTTACAACAACATTGAGTTTCCCGACAAACTCAACTCCAATCTAAGCTACAACCCCAAGCCCAATCCGGTGGCTCTGCAAAAACGCATCAGCGAACAGTTGTCTGCGCAGGGATTCAACGAGATACTGAACAACTCTCTCACCAAAGTGGCTTATTACAAGGGTGAGTGGCTCAATTCGTGCGTTCAAATCAAGAACCCGCTCAGCCAGGACCTCGGTGTCATGCGTCAGACCCTGCTCTTTGGCGGTCTCGAATCGATTCAACGCAACGCCAACCGCAAGAATGCAGATTTACGTTTCTACGAGTTTGGCAACTGCTATCATTACGCTCCCAACTCGGAGGCAAAAGAACCCATCTATCAATATACCGAAGAGATGCATTTGGCACTTTGGCTAACCGGCAACAAGACCATGCAATCGTGGGTACGCAAGACCGAATCCGCCTCTTTTTACCAGCTGCACGCCTTCGTCAATACTGTTCTCACCCGTCTGGGCATGGCTGTGGATAAATGTACACTCGAACCCGCCATTGATGCGCAGGCAGACAAGAGTTGCGGCATAGCAGACTGCTTCAGCGACGGACTGGTCATCAAAGCGCAAAACGGAAAGGTGTTAGGCTATATGGCTATTGTCGCCTCTGCCTTGCTCAAGCAGTTTGACATAGACAATCCTGTGTACTATGCCGACCTCAATTGGAAAGAACTGCTCAAACAGAACAAGCAGTACAAACCGGTGATCTCCGACCTGAGCAAGTTCCCCGAGGTCAAACGCGACTTTGCGTTGCTCGTTGATCACAAGATTCAGTTTGCTGACCTTGCCCGCGCTGCCTTTGAGACCGAAAGGAAACTGCTCAAGAACGTCTATCTGTTCGATGTATATGAGGGTAAGAACCTAGAGGCAGGCAAGAAATCGTATGCTCTCAGTTTCATTCTACAGGACACTGAGAATACGCTGAAGGACAAACAGATAGATTTCATTATGGAACGTTTACGTAAAACATTTGAGGAGAAATTCGATGCCAAACTACGTTGACGAAATATTGCGCAGACGCACTTTTGCCATCATCTCTCACCCGGATGCCGGTAAAACAACACTGACAGAAAAACTGCTGTTGTATGGTGGTGCCATCCATGTGGCAGGTGCTGTCAAGTCCAATAAAATCAAGAAAACCGCCACGTCCGACTGGATGGAAATCGAGAAACAACGTGGTATATCCGTAGCCACTTCCGTCATGGGATTTGACTACGTCAGAAGTGACTCGTCTAAGTGTACTCCTTATCACATCAACATCCTCGATACCCCCGGTCACCAGGACTTTGCCGAAGATACCTTTCGTACCCTAACCGCTGTTGATTCCGTTATCATCGTGATTGACTCCGCCAAAGGCGTTGAGACACAAACCCGTCGTCTGATGGAAGTGTGCCGTATGCGCAAAACACCGGTCATGGTCTTTATGAACAAGATGGACCG
Organism: Candidatus Colicola coprequi; assembly: GCA_018065765.1. Taxonomy (GTDB): domain Bacteria; phylum Bacteroidota; class Bacteroidia; order Bacteroidales; family Paludibacteraceae; genus Colicola; species Colicola coprequi. Next base: position 3,069 of record JAGHSR010000159.1, on the reverse strand, counting down.
CGAGGGCAAAGACCCCTTCGACTTGATGGACGAAGTGGAGCAGGAACTCGGAATCCACGTCACACCTCTCAGTTGGGCAAACGGTCAGGGTATCAAGTTCGACCACGTCACGACTATTGATAGCCATGAGATTGCTGAAGATACACGTGATTTGATAGGTTGTTATCCCGAGTTCAGTGAAGAAGAGTATTTAGCTGGCGACTTGGCACCGGTCTTCTTTGGCAGCGCCTATAAGACCATCGGTGTGCAAGAACTGTTGGATTTCTTCGTGGAGCACGCACCATCGCCACGCCCTGTGGAGGCGGTGGAGCGCAAGGTCGATCCTATGGAAGAAGCTTTCACGGGATTCTGCTTTAAGATTCACGCCAATATGGACCCCAACCACCGTTCCTGTATCGCCTTTTTCAAGATTTGCAGCGGACGATTTGAACGCAATGTCTATTACAAGCACGTTGGCAAGAACCAACAAATGCGTTTCTCTGCTCCCACTTGCTTCATGGCGCAGAAAAAAGAAACAGTGGACGAAGCCTTTGCCGGTGATATAGTCGGTCTGCCCGATACCGGTAATTTCAAGATTGGTGACACACTCACCGCAGGTGAGATGCTTCACTTCAAGGGACTACCCAGTTTCTCACCGGAGATGTTCAAGTATATTGAGAACGCTGATCCCATGAAACAGAAGCAACTCGACAAGGGTATTCACCAACTCATGGACGAAGGTGTAGCCCAACTCTTTGTCAGTCAACTCAATGGTCGCAAGATTATCGGCACGGTGGGTCAGTTGCAGTTTGAAGTGATTCAATATCGCTTGGAACACGAATACAATGCCAAGTGTCGCTGGGAGAACATGCAGATGTACAAAGCGTGCTGGATTGAGAGTGACGACGCAGAGGAACTGCGTACCTTCAAGATGCGCAAGGCGCAGTATATGGCTACTGACAAGGAGGGACGCGATGTTTTTATGGCTGATTCCGCTTACATACTCAACATGGCTCAAAACGACTACAAACATATCCGTTTCCATTTCACATCAGAGTTCTAATCCTCGTAGATAACAACAAAATCATCATAAATCCTATGAAAAACTTAAAACTTAGGCTAATCATCATGAACTTCCTGGAGTTTGCTGTCTGGGGAGCGTATTTAACTTCTATGGGGCGATACCTCGGTTCGCATGGTTTTGCATCCAGTATCGGTTGGTTCTACTCCATGCAGGGTATTGTGTCCCTATTTATGCCCGCTCTGATGGGCATCGTGGCTGACCGATGGATTCCTGCACAAAAGACTCTCAGTCTCTGCCACCTGATGGCAGGTTTGTTTATGGGTAGCGCCGGTGTCTATGCGTTCACTGCCGGTGATGCTGTAGCCTTCCCCACCCTGTTCACCCTCTACACCTTATCCGTAGCGTTCTTTATGCCAACGCTCGGTTTGACCAACTCAGTAGCCTTCCATGCCCTCATCAAAGCCAACATGGACACCGTCAAGGCTTTCCCACCTATCCGCGTTTTCGGTACCGTTGGTTTCATCGTTACCATGTGGCTGGTGGATTTGCTCGGACAAATGGATACCCCCGGGCAGTTCGTCATCAGCGGTGGACTTAGCATCGTATTGGCTATCTACTCACTGACCTTGCCTCAGTGCGAAACCAACAAGGACGCTGAGAGTAAGTCTCTCATTGATGCACTTGGTTTGCGCGCCTTCTCGCTGTTCAAACAGAAACGTTTGGCGCTGTTCTTTTTCTTCTGCATCATGTTAGGCATGTGCCTGCAAGTCACCAACGGCTTTGCTAACCCCTTCTTGGGTTTCTTTGCCAATTTCCCGGATTGGGTCAACACTTTCGGTGTTAAACACTCCGGCATACTGATTTCCATATCACAAATCTGCGAAGCACTCTGCATATTGCTCATTCCGTTCTTCCTCAAACGCTTTGGTATCAAGAACGTCATGTTGATGGCTTTCTTCGCATGGGTTATGCGTTTCGGATTTTTCGGACTGGGCAATCCGGGCTTCCCGGGCGTACTGCTATTCGTGCTCAGTTGCATTGTGTATGGTTTTGCCTTTGACTTCTTCAATATCTCCGGAGCCCTGTTTGTCGATCAAGAGACCCAACCGGAAATGCGCTCTTCGGCCCAAGGACTGTTTGTCATGATGACCAACGGTTTTGGTTCCACGATTGGCACGCTGGCTGCACAGGCTATTGTCAATCGTTTTGTCAATACACCTGCTGCCAATGGAGCCACTATCATGCAGCAATGGGCAGGCTGGCAAACCAGTTGGTACATCTTTGCAGGCTTTGCACTGGCTATCGGCATCCTATTCTGGATTTTCTTCCCCAAAACAACCAAGACTAACTAATCAACCACAACACACGCAACTGCCATGAAAAAACATATCGCAACCATATGCATCCTTTGGGTAGCAGGTTTCCTCTCTGCTCAAACCATTACGCCTGAGCTGCTTAACCAATTGCAAGCCTCCTATCAAGGCAACGCCCATGACCGCGCCATTGAAAACGCACTGGGGCAAACGCCTATCAACAACTTGATTGTCAATCAGGCCAATCTCTTGCCTGTGGATCACCACTTCACTTATCGTGTTCCACAACAAGGGATTACCAATCAGAAGAAATCCGGTCGTTGCTGGTTGTTCTGCGGACTGAACATCATCAGAGCCGACATCATGCGCCATCACGATATCAAGGAACTGGAACTGAGCGAGACATATCTGTTCTTCTACGATCAGTTGGAAAAAAGTAATTTCTTCCTCGAGAACATCATCTCTACCCGCAAGTTGCCTGCTGACAGTCGTGAAGTGGACTATCTGATGCACAACCCCATCGGTGACGGGGGCGGTTGGACCGGTGTCACGGACTTAGTAGCCAAGTACGGCTTAGTACCCAACTCCTGCATGCAGGAGCGATTGATAGCTGAAAACACCGCACAGTATAGACCTATTATTCAGACCAAACTCAAAGAGTTTGCACTCGAGATTCGTGACAGCAAAGCCTCCGACTAGGCTATTCGTCAACGCAAGGAAGAGATGTTGCAACAGATTTACCGCATCCTATGT